>NZ_JBQOIF010000027.1:0-60624 GCF_052665395.1 Stenotrophomonas sp. 3(2025)
AACTCGGAAGTGAAACGTAGCTGCGCCGATGGTAGTGTGGCCTAAGCCATGCGAGAGTAGGTCATCGCCAGGGTTTACATCCAAAAACCCCGCTGCTCACGCAGCGGGGTTTTTCTTTGTGCGCGAGAAACCGAGGGTAGTGCCGGCCGCTGGCCGGCAACCTCATGAACATCACGCGGCTGTACGTGCCAGCCGGCCAGCGGCCGGCCCTACCGGGTCCCAGCACTCACGCACAAAAAAGCGGCGCCCAAGGGCGCCGCTTTCTTTGGAACTCAACGGCTGGCGGACTTACTTCGCCGCTGCGGCCGGTGCCTTGGCCTTCATCATCGTGTCGCGGGCAGCCTTGAACGGATTGCCTTCGTACCAGTTGGGCCAACGATCACCGCCGGCCAGTTCCTTGCCGACGCCGTACATCAGCTGCAGGTCCTCGACCGTGCCATCCAGCTTCCAGGTGGCCGGGTCATACTCATCCTTCGGGCCGTGGTAACGGTTGGAGCCGTAGTCGGCGGCCGCCTTGCGACCGGCCTCGGCACCGCCGTCGCGCAGGTCTTCCCCGCCGTCGGCATACAGCGCCGGCACACCCGCCTTGGCGAAGTTGAAGTGATCCGAACGGAAGTAGAAGCCGCTCTGCACCGAGGTCTCGCCGTGCAGGGTGCGATCCTGGGCTGCAGCCAGCGGCTTGAGGATGTCTTCCAGCTCCGAACTGCCGAAGCCGGTCACGGTCACGTCCTTGGCACGACCGGCCACCGACATCGCATCGATGTTGATGACACCGGCGATCTTGTCCAGCGGGAAGGTCGGGTGGGCGACGTAGTACTTCGAACCCAGCAGGCCGGATTCTTCCAGGGTCACCGCCAGGAACACCACCGAACGTTCCGGCTTCGGTTCCTGATGGGCCATCGCTTCGGCCACCTCGAGAATGCCGGCCACGCCGGTCGCGTTGTCGACGGCACCGTTGTAGATGTTGTCGCCCTGTTCGCCCTCATGCTTGCCGAGGTGGTCCCAGTGCGCCATGTACAGCACGGCCTCATCGGCACGCTTGCTGCCAGGCAGTACGCCCACCACGTTGCGCGACTGCTTCTGCGCGACCTTGCTTTTCAGGTCCACCGAAGCGGTTGCCTTCAGCGGTACCGGCTTGAAGCCGGGCTTGCTGGCGTCCTTGTAGGCCTGGTCCAGATCCAGCCCGGCGCCGGCGAACAGGGCCTTGGCCGCGTCGGCGCTCAACCAGCCCTGTACCGGCAGGCGCGGCTCTGCATCGTCCTTGGCCGGCAGGTCGTACTGCGGGCCGGCCCAGGAGTTCTTCACCACGTCCCAACCGTACGAAGCGCCCGCGGTGTCATGCACGATCAGCGCGGCAGCAGCTCCCTTGCGCGCAGCTTCCTCGAACTTGTAGGTCCAGCGGCCGTAATAGGTCATGCGCTTGCCGTCGAACAGCTTTTCATCATCGACATGGAAGCCCGGGTCGTTGACGAACATGACCACCGTTTTGCCCTTCCAGTCCTGGCCGGCGTAATCGTTCCACTTCTGCTCCGGTGCATCCACGCCGTAGCCGACGAATACGAGGTCGCTGGCATCGAGCTTCACTTCTGTCTGGCCGGTACGGGTGCCCACCACCATGTCGGTGCCGAACTTCAGTTCGCGGGTCTTGCCGCCCTGGGTGAGGGTGAGCACGGTCGATTCATCGGCCGTGGTCTCGGTCATCGGCACGTCCTGGAACCAGCTGTCGCCGTTGCCGGGCTGCAGGCCGATGCGCTGCATCTGGTCGCGGATGTAGTTGACCGTCAGTTCTTCGCCCTTGCTGCCGGGCGAGCGGCCTTCGAACTCGTCAGAGGCCAGGGTCTTCACCATCTCGGCGAAGTCGGCGGCGTTGATCGCCGCTGAGAAGGTGTGCGTGGCCGGCTTGGCGGCGCTGTCGGCGCTGGGCGCCGGAGCCGGGGTGTCTTCGCCTTTGCAGGCGCTGAGCGCGGCCGCGGCGGCCAGGCACAGGAGGAGTTTGCGGGGCATCATCGGTTCCTGGAAACACAAGGGACGGCCGCGCAGCACGCGCGACCGGTAGCGGGGAGTATCGCCCAAGCCACAGGCTCAGTCGGCCGGGGCGGTATCGGTATCGAAGGGGATCGGATCGGCGCCGGTGACCGGGCCGATCCGCGCACTGCGGTGGACGTACAGCACCACCTCGCGCTCGAACAGCAGGCTGCCGTTGACCACGGCATTCGGCCCGATGATGACTCGCGGCTTGCGACTGGCCGTCAGCGAGACACTGAAGTTCGGCTTGCGCACATGCACGCCACCGCCGACCTGTGAGCCGATGCCGACGGTGATGTCGCCGTTGACGGTCTCCACGTCCTTGCGCACGCGGCTGCCGACCAGGCCGATGCCACCGTTGACGGTTTCCACGCCGCCTTCGATCTGGCTGCCTTGGTCGCTGAAGATGCTGCCGTTGACCGTGCTGACATCGCCGTGGGCCGTCACTTCGCGACCCAGCCGGATGCCGCCGTTGACGGTCTCGATGCTGCCTGTGCGCGCACGATCGGCGACCTTGACGCCGCCGTTGACGGTATCGATGCTGCCGGTTTCCACGCCTTCGCCGACACGGATGCCACCATTGACGGTGTCCAGCTTGCCGTAGCGCTGGCCCGGATCGGCGCTGATGCTGCCGTTGACCTTGCTCACGTCTGCCTGGGCCCAGGCCGGGCCACTGGCCAGCGCAATGCCCAACAGCAGCGGAATGGAGAGAGCTTTCATGGGAACCTCGTTGTTGTGCGGCTGGCAGGCCGCGTGCGGAGATGTCACCATTCCCTGCACGTCTCCGCATCTGCCTGAAGTCACTGGAAAGCCCTTGCGCAACAACGTCTTCCCCTCACGCCGGCATCACATCGCCACCCTGCGCGGTGGACGTTGCCTGTTGCTGGGAATGGCGCTGGCCCTGGCGCTGCCATTGCCGGGTGCGGCGCAGACCTCTTCGGCCCGCGAGGCCGAACGCAAGCTGCAGAAGCTGCGCACCGAACTGAAGGGCGTGGCGCAGGAGCGCCGGCAGATCGAGGGCCAGCGCGGACAGGCGTCGCAGCAGCTGCGCGAGGCCGATGAAAAGGTGGCACGCAGTGGTCGTGCGCTGGCCCAGACCGAATCGGCGCTGCGCGAGCAGACCCAGGCGCTGGCCCAGGCCGAACAGCGGCGCAATGCACTGCAGTCCAACCTGGAAAAGCAGAATCGCGAACTGGCCGGACTGCTGCGCGCGGCCTACCAGCTTGGCAACCATGCGCCGTTGAAGCTGCTGCTTTCGCAGGACACGGTGGCCGATGCCAACCGTGCGCTGGCCTATCACCGCTACCTGCAGCGCGAGCGCGCGCAGCGCATCACCACGCTGACGGCCGACCTCAAGGAACTGGAGACGCTGCAGGCGCAGATCGCCCAGCGCCAACAGCAGTTGCAGGGCACTCACCGCGAGCAGAAGCAGCAGGTCGCCACGCTCGCATCGGACCGGCGCGAGCGTGCGCAGACCGTCGCTTCGCTGGAAGAGCGCTTCAAGGACAAGCGCGAGAAGGAGCAGGCACTGGGCCAGGACGCCAAGGCGCTGGAAACCCTGCTGGCCAACCTGCGCGCTGCCGCGGCCCGCGCCGAGGCCGAGCGCCGTGCCGCCGCCCGCAAAGCCGCTGCGGAGAAGGCCGCTGCCGAAAAGGCCGCACGCCAGGCCAAGGCCGAAGGCCGCCCGGCACCGGCAACCAAGATTCCGCCGGCCGTGGCCTCCGCACCAGCGCCCAAGGTGGGTGGCCTGGGCTGGCCACTGTCGGGCAATCTGCTGGCCCGCTATGGCGGCAAGCTGCCGGATGGCCGTACCAGCAGTGGCGTGTTGATCGGCGCCCCCGCCGGAAGCACCGTCACCGCTGTGGCCGACGGTACGGTGGTGTTCTCCGATTGGATGACCGGCTACGGCATGATCCTGATCGTCGACCATGGCAACGGCTACATGAGCCTGTACGCGCACAACGACACCCTGCTGAAAGATGCCGGTGCGCGGGTCAGCCGTGGCGATGCAGTGGCCAAGGTCGGTAACTCCGGTGGCCAGGGCGTGACGGCGCTGTACTTCGAACTGCGCCGCGGCGGGCAACCGGTCAATCCGGACAGCTGGCTGCAGCGGCGCTGAATTCCGCCTGGCCGCAGCAGGGCGGATTCAACGGGAATTTAGCCACGCTTCGCGCATAATCGGTGCATGTGCCTTGGGCACGATGCCATCGTCGACAGGAGTGATCCATGCGCGCAGCCCGTACCGCCACCCTCTTGCTGGCTCTGTTGCCGGCCCTGTCCTGGGCACAGCAGACCGCCCCCGTCCCGTTGAAGGAAACTCCCGGGAAGGCGGCGAGCAGCGAGGAGGCGGTGACCTCGAAGGTGCCGCTGGACGACATCCGGCGCTTCGTGGCCGTCTACAACGCGGTGCGCGCGGCCTACGTCGATCCGGTCGATGACAACAAGCTGATGCAGTCGGCTGTGCGTGGCCTGCTGCTCGACCTCGATCCGCACAGCACCTACTTCAACAAGGAAGATGCCGAGGCGTTCGACGAACAGGCCAATGGCGCATATGAAGGCATCGGCGTGGAGCTGCAGCAGCAGCCGGACAACGCCAGCATGAAGGTGATCTCGCCGATCGACGACACGCCGGCGGCCAAGGCCGGCATCCTCGCCGGCGACCTGATCATCGCCATCGATGGCAAGCCGATCAGCGCGATCGATGCCAGCGAACCGCTGCGCGGCCCGGCCGGCAGCAAGGTAGTGCTGACCATCGTCCGCGACGGCAAGCCCAAGCCCTTCGATGTCAGCCTGACCCGGCAGACGATCCGCGTGACCAGCGTGCGCAGCCGCCTGCTGGAACCGGGTTATGGCTACATCCGCCTGAGCACGTTCCAGGCCGACACCGGCTCTGATTTCCAGAAGCACCTGCAGCAGCTGCAGAAGCAGTCCGGCGGCAACCTCAAGGGGCTGGTGCTGGATCTGCGCAGCAATCCGGGTGGTCTGCTGACCGCTGCGGTGCAGGTGGCCGATGATCTGCTCGACAAGGGCAACATCGTCAGCACCCGCGGCCGCATCAGCATCAGCGATGCACGCTTCGACGCAACCCCGGGCGACCTGCTGAAGGGCGCGCCAGTGGTGGTATTGGTCGATGCCGGTTCGGCCAGTGCATCGGAAGTGCTGGCCGGCGCACTGCGCGACAACAAGCGCGCGCGCGTGATCGGCAGCCGCACCTTCGGCAAGGGCTCGGTGCAGACCGTACTGCCGCTGGACAACGGCGATTCGGTGAAGCTGACCACGGCGCGCTACTACACACCCAGCGGTAAATCGATCCAGGCCACCGGTATCGTGCCGGAAGTGGAACTGAAGGCAGCACCGCGTCCGGAAGACGAGGCATTGCCGGCCAGCCTGAGTGACTACAGTGAAGCGACGCTGCCGGGCCACCTGCGCGGTGACGAGGAAGGCACCGAGGGCTATCACGCAGGCGCCGTGTTGCCGGGCGATGGCCCTATCAACGATGCACTGGCCGAACTGAAGAACCCGGGTTCGGTTGCGGCGCGCTTGAAGGCAGAAGCTGCGAAGGCCGAAGCGGACAGGGCAGCAAAGGCCGCCGCCAAGCCGGCACCGAAGGCGGAGCCCAAGGCTGAAGCAAAGCCCGAAGCCAAGCCCGAAGCCAAGCCTGCAGAGATCCCGGCCAAGCCTTGATTGCGTAGCGTCGAGCCATGCTCGACTGATGAGCGGACACCGCCCGAGCATGGCTCGGGCGTTTCGCAGAATGCAGCAAGCCGACGCTAGAACCCGTGCCGCTTGCGCAGACGCCGCGCGATCGCCGCGCGCACGTACATGCCGTACACCACGCCGAACACGAAGCCCCCGATGTGCGCCCACCAGGCGACCATGCCGAAGGTCGGGCCGATGTAGGCGAACACCACCTGCAGCGCCGCCCACACACCGATCAGCAGATAGGCCGGGGCGCGCACGAACTCCAGGAACAGCCCCAGCGGGATCACCACGCCCAGGCGCGCGCCGGGGAACAGCGCCAGATAGGCACCGATCAGCGCCGACACCGCACCGCTGGCGCCGATGATGATCTGGTCCGGGCTGCCCATGGTGTAGATCGCGACCAGGTTGGAGATCGCCCCGCCCACCAGGAACAGCAGCAGCAACCGCCACGGGCCCAGCACCCGCTCGGCCGGTAGGCCGAAGATCAGCAGGAACACCAGGTTGCCCAGCAGGTGCGACCAGTCAGCGTGCAGGAACAGGGCGGTGAACAGGCGCAGCACGCTGCCGTCCTGCAGCGTTGCCCACCAGTCCAGCGGGTGGGTCAGGCCGGTGGACAGGGCGCCCCAGTCCAGCCACAGGCTTCCGCGGGCATCGTCCGGGCGCGAGATCGACCACAGGAATGCCAGCCACAGTGCCGCAAACAGCACGGGTGTAGCCCAGCGCAGGGTCGCCTTCTTGCGCGAGGGGAGGGAGACAAACATGGCACTAGCCTAGCGTGCGGGCGCTTTTGGCGGGGAGGGGGCCTGTTCAGCTTTTGCGACGAAGAAAGCGCCAGCGCTGTTATTGTTTCATTAACGGCTCTGGGTAATACTCGCATACGGCGTCGTATGTCGGGAGGGGAATCCGGCGCGCTTCGAAAGGCCATCCGGCCTGTCGGGCGCAGGCGCACTCAGAGCACTATCACCGCTTACCGGAGAGAGAGAACTACGATGCAAACTGCTTCCACCATTGCCCGCCTGACCCTGCTGGCCGTCGGCGTTGCCGGTGCGCTGGCCGCCGCCGACGCCAATGCCGCCGCCTTCCAGCTGAAGGAAAACAGCGCCAAGGGCCTGGGCCGCGCCTTCGCTGGTTCCACCTCTGCCGAAGGCGATGCCTCGGTGGTCGCCACCAACCCGGCCTCGATGCGCCTGCTGGAAGGCACCCAGATCCAGGGTGACGTCAGCGCCATCAGCTTCGGCGCCAAGTTCCGCGGCGAAGGCCGCTATGCCAACGGCGCTCCGATTTCCGGCGGCAACGGCGGCGACGCCGGCATGATCGCTCCGGTTCCGGCCGCGTACTTCCACGTGCCGTTCGGCGAGAAGGACAACATGCACTTCGGCGTGTCGCTGACCGTGCCGTTCGGCTTCAAGACCGAATACGACCGTGACTGGGTCGGCCGCTACAACGGCGTCAAGACCGAACTGCAGGCCATCGACCTGGGTGCGGCCTTCTCCTACGACGTCAACCCGTACCTGTCGTTCGGTGCGTCGGTGTTCGCCGAGCGCCTGAATGTCGACCTGACCAGCGCCGTCGACGGCGGCACCGCCATCAACGCCAGCGCCCAGCAGCGCGCTGCCGCCGCTGCACTGGCCGCTGGCCGCACCCCGGCACAGGCCCAGGCCGCTGCCCAGGCCGCTGGCCGCCAGGCCGCACAGCTCGGCTTCTCGCCGGGTACCGCTGATGGTTACCTGCGCATCAAGGGCGACGAAGTGTCCGTCGGCTACACCCTGGGCATGACCGTCAGCCCGGTGGAAGGCACCAACATCGCCTTCAGCTACCGCTCGGAAGTCGAACACAAGATCACCGACGGCAAGGCCGACTTCACCATGACCCCGGCTGCTGCCGCGTTCCTGGCGCAGGCTGCCCCGGGCACCTTCGTCGACAGCAACGGCCGCGCGACCATCACCCTGCCGGCCAGCGCCACCGTCAGCTTCACGCACCGCGTGAACGACCAGTGGAAGATCATGGCCGACGTGTCGCGCACTGCATGGAGCAAGTTCGACGAAGTGCGCGTCGACTACGACTCCAACCAGCCCGACAGCGTGCTGCCGTTCCACTACCGCGACACCACCTTCGCTTCGATCGGTACCGAGTACCGTCTGAACGAGCAGCTGACCCTGCGTGGCGGTCTGGCCTATGACCAGACCCCGACCACCGACGCCCACCGTGACGTCCGCGTGCCGGATACCACCCGCAAGTGGCTGTCGCTGGGCCTGACCTGGGCGCCGTCGGAGAAGATGGAATACAGCGTGGGCTACACCCACCTGTTCACCAAGGATCCGAACATCAACTCGACCTCCGCTACCGCCAACAACGTTGTCGGCAAGTACAAGGTCACCGGCGACGTGCTGGCTGCGTCGATGCAGTACAAGTTCTGATTCCGGCGATTGCCTGAAGCAGTACGAAGGAGGCCCCGCGCAAGCGGGGCTTTCTTTTTCCCGGGGATCTGCATCCACGCATGGCGTGGATCTACGCGACAATGGCCTGATGGCCGATCGCCGATACCTGAAGAAGATGACCCGCTACTGGGCCGCCGAAGAGGCCAGGGCCACCGTGGCGCTGCAGGATGCGCTCGCATCGGAATGGTTCGACTACTGGCATACCCACCTGGACTGGAAGGGGCGTGGCAATCGCCATGGCAGTGATCGCACCGCCGTTGCCGCCGCGTTGCTGCGGCTGCTCGAGCGCGCGGTGGCCTGCAGGCGGCAGGACACCCAGTGCTGGGTGGTGTTGGCGCCGGATAGCAGCCAGAGCGCGCTGTTCCTGCATTCGCCCAATCCGCAGGGAACGCCTTGGCCGCATCCGTTCGATGGCGTGACCTGGGATATCGAAGCACCGGATTGGCTCGCGCCTTTGCTGGCGCCGCACCATCAACTGGGCCGCTGGGGTAGCGCAGAGTCCCGGCGGCTGCTGGTGCGCGTGCGCGCTTGATTTCCATCCACGCATGGCGTGGATCTACTGGAGCCATCCACGCATGGCGTGGATCTACTGGAGCCATCCACGCGGGGCGCGGATCTACGCGACAATAGCGCGATGAACCTGTCCGACCCGAATTTCCAGCTGGAGCTGGCTGCCAACATCGCCGTTGCCGGCTCGATCCTGCTGGCCGGCCGCAACAACGTGCATACGTGGTGGCTGGGCATCGTCGGCTGCGCGTTGTTCGCCGCCGTGTTCGAGCGCTCGCACCTGTACGCGGACATGGTCCTGCAGTTCTTCTTCGTGGTCATCAGCGTGTTCGGCTGGTGGCAGTGGCTGCGTGGTGACCATGGCGCGCCATTGCCCATCACCCGCTTGCCAGCACGCGCGTGGAGCTGGCTGCTGCCGTTGGCGGTGCTGGCGACCTTCGGTTACGGCTGGATGCTGACCCGGCTGACCAATGCGTATGCGCCCTACATCGACTCGGCGGTGCTGGTGCTGAGCGTGATCGCACAGTTCCTGATGATGCGGCGCAAGCTGGAATCGTGGTGGGTGTGGCTGCTGGTCAACACCATCGCGGTGCCGCTGTACTACAGCCGCGGGCTGCACCTGACCTCGATCCTGTACGTCGGTTTCTGGATCAACGCGCTGGTGGCGCTGCGTCACTGGCGGCACCTGATGCGCGCCGAGGCGGATACGGGCAGGACGGCCGATGGCGTTGCCTGAGCGGGTACCGCGCGGGTTGGTGGTCGGCAAGTTCTGCCCCCTGCACCTCGGCCACGAACGCCTGATCGAATTTGCTTCTGCCCGCTGCACCCAGCTGCTGGTGATCGGCTGGTCGCAGCCGGGCTTTGCCGGCTACAGCGCGGCGCGGCGCGAGCGCTGGCTGCGCGCACGCTTCCCGCAGGCGACGGTGGCGGTGCTGGATGATGCGCGGCTGGCGGCGTTGTGCAGGCAGCAGGGCGTTCCCGCACGTGCGCTGCCGCAGGACAAGGACAGTGAGCAGGTGCAACGCGCGTTCACCGCATGGCTGTGCGTGGCGTTGTTTGGCGGACCGGTGCAGGCTGTTTTCACCGGTGAAGACTACGGCGATGGTTTCGCTGCAGCCCTGGCGCAGCATTTCAATGCGCCGGTGCAGCACCATCGGCTGGAGCGTTCGACCGACATCGGTCAGGCCAGTGGTACCGAACTGCGCGTCGATCCGCATGCGCATCGACAGGGCCTGAGCCGGTCGGTCTACGCCGACCATGTGCAGCGGGTGGCCTTCATCGGCGGTGAGTCCACGGGCAAGAGCACGCTGGCGCGGGTGCTGGCCGAACGCCTGGGTACGGCATGGGTGCCGGAGTTCGGGCGTACGTTGTGGGAGCAGCAGGGCGGCGAGTTGCAGGCGCAGGATCTGCTGCGTATCGCTGCGACCCAGCCGCAGCACGAGCACCAGGCTGCGCAACATGCGCATCGCTGGTTGTTCTGCGATACCACGCCGTTGGTGACGCTGGGCTACAGCGGCTGGATGTTCGGCACGGCGCCCGAACCACTGCAGCGGGCCGCGGCGCGTGCGTACGACCTGCTGTTCCTGTGCGCCCCGGATATCCCGTTCGAGCAGGATGGAACGCGTGTGGGCGAGGAGTTCCGCATGCGCCAACACGCGTGGTATCTGCAGCAGTTGCAGGCGCGAGGAATGGCGTATGTGTTGCTGGAAGGCGACCTGGAGATGCGTATCGCGCGGGTGCTGGAGGAATTGGTGAGGCGTGCGGACAACCGGTTCAGTGTGGTGGCGGAATGAGCTGCCAGGGGTTGGCAGCTTCGCATTCGCCCCGCCATCAAAAAACCCCGCTTTCGCGGGGTTTTTCGTTTACTGCATGACGCCCGGGATCAGTCGCCCAGGGTCAGCAGCGAGGCATTGCCGCCGGCAGCGGTGGTGTTCACCGTCACCGTCTTTTCGGTGGCGAAGCGCAGCAGGTAGTGCGGGCCGCCCGCCTTGGGGCCGGTGCCGGACAGGCCCTGGCCGCCGAACGGCTGCACGCCGACCACCGCACCGATCTGGTTGCGGTTGACGTAGACGTTGCCGACGTGGACCCCGTTGCTGATGCGGTCGACGGTTTCGTCGATGCGCGAATGCACGCCCAGGGTCAGGCCATAGCCGGTGGCGTTGATCTGGTCGATCACCGCGTCGAGCTGGTCGCCCTTCCAGCGGATCACGTGCAGGACCGGCCCGAAGATTTCCTTCTGCAGCTGGCCCAGGTCCTTCAGTTCGTACGCACGCGGTGCGAAGAAGGTGCCGTTGGCCGCTTCGGCGGACAGTTCGGCCGCAGCGATCAGGCGCGCTTCGCGGTCCATGCGCACGGCGTGGTCCTGCAGGATCTTCAGTGCATCGGCGTCGATCACCGGGCCGACGTCGGTGGACAGCAGGCCGGGGTTGCCGACCTTCAGTTCCTTCATCGCACCGGCCAGCATGGTCATCACCTTGTCGGCGATGTCGTCCTGCACGAACAGCACGCGCGCGGCCGAGCAGCGCTGGCCGGCCGAGGTGAAGGCCGAACCGATGGCGTCCTTGACCAGCTGTTCCGGCAGTGCCGAGGAGTCGGCGATGAAGGCGTTCTGGCCGCCGGTTTCGGCGATCAGCACGCCGATGGCGGCGTCACGTGCAGCCATCGCGCGGTTGATCGCACGGGCGGTGTCGGTGGAGCCGGTGAAGGCCACGCCGGCCACGCGCGGGTCGGCGGTCAGCGCAGCACCGACGGTGGCGCCATCGCCCGGCAGGTACTGCAGCACGTCAGCCGGCACGCCGGCATCGTGCAGCAGCTTCACTGCGTAGTAGCCGATCAGGTTGGTCTGCTCGGCCGGCTTGGCGATCACGCTGTTGCCGGCGGCCAGTGCGGCAGCCACCTGGCCCAGGAAGATCGCCAGCGGGAAGTTCCACGGGCTGATGCAGACGAACACGCCACGGCCATGCAGCTGCAGTTCGTTGGATTCGCCGGTCGGGCTGGGCAGCTTCTCGGCGTGGCTGAACTGCTCGCGTGCCTGCTTGGCGTAGTAGCGCAGGAAGTCCACCGCTTCGCGCACTTCGGCGATGCCGTCGGGCAGGCTCTTGCCGGCTTCCTTCACGCACAGCGCCATGAACTCGGGCATGCGCGCTTCCAGCTGGTCGGCGGCGTGCTCGAGGATGGCGGCGCGGCTGGCGGCTGGGGTGCGGTTCCAGCCCGGCTGCGCAGCCACGGCATTGGCCAGCGCCTTCTGCACGGTGGCGGCATCGGCGGCCTGCCACTGGCCGACCACTTCACGGGTGTCGGCCGGGTTGGTCACCGGCAGCGAGGCACCGGTCGGGTTCGCGCCCGGCACCAGCGGTGCGGCCTGCCAGGGCTTCACTGCAGCGTTGAGCTGCTCGGCCAGGGCGCGCAGTTCGTTGTCGTTGGCGAGGTTGGCGCCCATGGAGTTCTTCCTGTCGTGGTTCTGGCTGCGCAGCAGGTCAACCGGCAGCGGGATCTTGGGATGCGGAATCGATTCGAACGAGGACACCATCTCGACCGGATCGCGGACCAGGTCGGCGATCGGCACGCGCTCGTCGGTGATGCGGTTGACGAAGCTGGAGTTGGCGCCGTTTTCCAGCAGGCGACGCACCAGGTACGGCAGCAGGTCTTCATGCGAACCGACCGGCGCGTACACGCGGCAGGGCAGGCCAAGGCGATCGGCCGGCACTACTTCGGCGTACAGGTCATCGCCCATGCCGTGCAGCTTCTGGTGCTCGTAGACGCCACCGTTGGCGATGCTGCGCACTGCGGCGATGGTGTGTGCGTTGTGCGTGGCGAACATCGGGTAGATCGCGTCGGCATGGGTAAACAGACGCTTGGCACACGCCAGGTAGGACACGTCGGTGTTCTGCTTGCGGGTGAACACCGGGTAGCCGGCATAGCCTTCGATCTGCGCGCGCTTGATCTCGGCGTCCCAGTAGGCGCCCTTGACCAGGCGCACCTGCAGGCGACGACCGGCGCGGCGCGCCATGTCGGCCAGGTGGTCGATCGTGTACGGCGTACGCTTCTGGTAAGCCTGCACGACCACGCCGAAGCCATCCCAGCCGGCCAGCGAGGCATCGCCGAACACCTGCTCGATGATGTCCAGCGACAGTTCCAGGCGATCGGACTCTTCGGCGTCGACGGTGCAGCCGATGCCGTAGCTCTTGGCCAGCTGCGCCAGTTCCAGCACGCCCGGCACCAGGTCTTTCAGCACGCGCGCGCGCTTGGCGTGCTCGTAGCGCGGGTACAGCGCCGACAGCTTGATCGAGATGCCCGGTGCGTTGTTGACGTCGCCATCGGCACGGCCACCGCGCGACTTGTGGTCACCACCGATGGCGTGGATCGCACGACGGTAGTCTTCCAGGTAACGCAGGGCGTCCTTCATGGTCAGCGCGCCTTCGCCGAGCATGTCGAACGAGTAGCGGTAGCTGGCGCTGTCGCCCTTGTGCGAGCGTGCCAGCGCTTCGCCGATGGTGCGGCCCATGACGAACTGGTGGCCCATGATCTTCATCGCCTGGCGCACGGCCAGGCGTACCACCGGCTCACCAACGCGGCCGACCAGACGCTTGAACGCGCTGGGCGCATCGGCGCGGGTGGCGTCGTTCATCTGCACCAGCTTGCCGGTCAGCATCAGGCCCCAGGTGGAGGCGTTGACCAGCACCGAGTCGCTGCCGCCCAGGTGTTTTTCCCAGTCGGCATCGGCCAGCTTGTCGCGGATAAGCTTGTCGGCGGTCTCCTGGTCCGGAATGCGCAGCAGCGCCTCGGCCACGCACATCAGCAGCACGCCTTCCTCGCTGCCCAGGTCGTACTGGCGCATGAAGGCTTCGATCGCGCCCTGGTCCTTGGCGCGCACACGCACCCGGGCGACCAGGTCGGCGGCCAGCGCCTGCACCTTGGCCTGCTCGTCGGCCGGCAGGCGCGCCTGCGCCAGCAGTTCGCGCACATGGCTGGCCTCGTCCTTCAGCCAACCATCGGTGATGGCCTGGCGGAACGGGTTGGGGGACGCCGGCAGTTCCGGCGACAGCAGCGCCGAGTGACGCGGAACGTCGCTGGCGGCAATGGGAGAGGAGGGTGCGTTCATGCCGGTCCGGCCAGTGGAAAACTTGGCGATTTTAATCATTTTTTTGACTTCAGGAAGGCCCGCGCAGCCACCTTCATGAATGCTGATAGCCCCTAGCGGTGGTGGATTCAGCGTGTTCAGCAAAGTCGGGCCGTTTTGTGCCGAATTCGTCATTCGTACCGCTGGGCTCATGCTGTATTGCAGCATCGGAAAAAGTGTGAATGCACCCTTGCTACCGGCGAGAGGGCAGGGCTACCATCGAGACGTTTCCCGCGGCAGGAACGCGGTTGCGACATGATCGAGGTGCTTACAGCTCCGGATGGGTCAGGTACGCAGCTGCGACTGCGTCCCCCACGGGCGCTCGATGCCCGGCAGTTCGTCCTGTTGTTTGCTGTGTTGTCGGGAGTGATGTGGCTGGTGTCCGCCTTCGGGTGGGTGGCCGGCAATGCATTCGCCCCCCTGTTCGCGCTGCTGTACAGCCTGTTGCTGGCAGCTGCGTTGCGCGCGTTGTGGCGCAGTGGTGAACGGCAGGAGGAAATCCGGGTAGTGCCGGCGTGCGTGGAGGTCATCCCCGTGCCCGGTGGATCGCCGGTGTTCCGGGCTCATCCGCACTGGGTGCGCCTGCTCACCGACGACCAGAGGGTCCGGCTGGCATCCAGCGGCCGGCAGGTGGAGGTGGGGAGCTTCCTCGCGCCGGCCGAACGTCAAACGCTTGTTGAAACGCTTGAAGATTTGCTCGCCGCCAGCGATGGCGGCAACCGACGACGCTAAGGGTCTAGGCAATGAAGCAAAGCAGAGGGTGGGGCACGAAGTGCGTTGCAATGGCCGCCGCGATGGGGGCCCTGCTGTCGATGCCGGGGACGGCGCTGGCCCAGGCGGCCGATCCAAAACCGTGGCAGTTGAACATGGGCAAGGGGGTGACCCAGACCTCGCGCCTGGCCTGGGAATCGAACAACCTTTCGCTGATCGTCTGTACGGTGATCGGCGTGATCGTGTTCGGCGCGATGGCCTACGCGATGTTCAAGTTCCGCAAGTCCAAGGGCGCGGTCGCTGCCACCTTCAGCCACAACACCAAGGCCGAAGTCATCTGGACGGTGATCCCGGTGATCATCCTGGTGGTGATGGCGTGGCCGGCCACGGCCAACCTGATCAAGATGTACGACACCCGCGATGCCGAGATGACGGTCAAGGTCACCGGCTACCAGTGGATGTGGAAGTACGAGTACCTGGGCGAGAACGTGACCTTCACCAGCCGCCTGGACCGCGAGTCCGACCGCATGCGGCAGAGTGGCAAGGTACCGACCCGCGAGAGCCATCCGCACTACCTGCTGGATGTCGACAACCGGCTGGTGCTGCCGGTGGACACCAAGGTGCGCTTCGTCATCACCTCCGACGATGTGATCCACGCCTGGTGGGTGCCGGCGCTGGGCTGGAAGCAGGACGCCATTCCCGGCTTCATCAACGAAGCCTGGACCAGCATCGAGCAGCCCGGTGTCTACCGCGGCCAGTGCGCGGAGCTGTGCGGCAAGGACCATGGCTTCATGCCGATCGTGGTCGAGGCGGTGTCCAAGGAAGAATTCAAGCAGTGGCTGGCGCAACGCAAACCGGCGCCTGCACCGGCAGCCCCTGCCGCGCCCGCCGAACCCACCGCACCTGCCAGTGCAACGCCGGCGCAGCCGGCGGCACCGGCAGCCGCCGAGGCCGGCAACGCGCCTGCGGCGGCGGTCAGCGGAGCCTGATGTAACTGCCCGCGGCCGTATCGCGGCTGCGGCGACAACCGATCCTGAGAGGTGTTTTGCAATGGCGCACTCGGCAGTTGGGCACGACGATCACCATCACCCGCAGAGCTTCTTCGAGCGTTGGTTCTTCTCGACCAACCACAAGGACATCGGCACGCTGTACCTGGGTTTCAGCTTCATCATGTTCGTCATCGGCGCGTTCATGAGCGTGCTGATCCGGCTGGAACTGGCCCAGCCCGGCATCCAGTACATCCGTCCTGAAATCTTCAACCAGCTGACCACCGTACACGCGCTGGTGATGATCTTCGGCGGGGTGATGCCGGCCTTCGTCGGCCTGGCCAACTGGATGATCCCACTGCAGATCGGCGCGCCGGACATGGCGCTGCCGCGCATGAACAACTGGTCGTTCTGGCTGCTGCCGGTGGCCTTCAGCCTGCTGCTGCTGACCTTCCTGCTGCCCGGTGGTGCGCCAGCCGGTGGCTGGACGCTGTACCCGCCGCTGTCGCTGCAGGGCGGCTACAACGTGGCGTTCACCGTGTTCGCCATCCACGTGGCCGGCATCAGTTCGATCATGGGCGCGATCAACATCATCGCCACGGTGCTGAACATGCGCGCGCCCGGCATCGACCTGCTGAAGATGCCGATCTTCTGCTGGGCCTGGCTGATCACCGCGTTCCTGCTGATCGCGGTGATGCCGGTGCTGGCCGGTGCGGTGACGATGCTGCTGACCGACAAGTTCTTCGGCACCAGCTTCTTCAATGCGGCCGGTGGTGGTGACCCGGTGATGTTCCAGCACATCTTCTGGTTCTTCGGCCATCCCGAGGTCTACATCATGATCCTGCCCGCCTTCGGCGTGGTCAGCGAGATCATCCCGACCTTCAGCCGCAAGCCGCTGTTCGGCTACCAGGCGATGGTCTACGCCACTGCGGCGATCGCGTTCCTGTCGTTCATCGTCTGGGCCCACCACATGTTCACCGTGGGCATGCCGCTGGGCGGCGAGATCTACTTCATGTTCGCCACCATGCTGATCTCGATCCCGACCGGGGTGAAGGTGTTCAACTGGGTCAGCACGATGTGGCGCGGCTCGCTCACGTTCGAAGCCCCCATGCTGTGGTCGGTGGCGTTCGTCATCCTGTTCACCATCGGCGGGTTCTCCGGCCTGATGCTGGCGATCGTGGCCGCCGACTTCCAGTATCACGACACCTACTTCGTGGTCGCCCACTTCCACTACGTGCTGGTGACCGGCGCAGTGTTCGCGCTGATCGCGGCGGTGTACTACTGGTGGCCGAAGTGGACCGGGCGCATGTACAGCGAGAAGTGGGCCAAGGTGCACTTCTGGTGGTCGATCGTGTTCGTCAACCTGCTGTTCTTCCCGCAGCATTTCCTGGGCCTGGCCGGCATGCCGCGCCGCATCCCCGATTACTCGGTGGCGTTCGCCGACTGGAACCTGATCAGCTCGATCGGTGCGTTCGGCATGTTCGCCACGCCGTTCATGATGGCTGCGATCCTGCTGTCCTCGCTGCGCAACGGCGAGAAGGCCGAGGCCCGCTCCTGGGAAGGCGCGCGCGGTCTGGAGTGGACGCTGCCGTCGCCGGCACCGGCGCACACCTTCACCACGCCGCCGACCATCCGCCCGGGTGACCTGGCCCACGACGATATCGGTCATTGAGGTGATGCATGCATAACGAGAGCCCGATCACCCCGGCCAGAGCCGAGCCACGCCTGGCCGCAAGCGCATCGGCAGGCCAGCGGCCAGGCACCGCGCCGCTTTATGCGGAGCAGCGCCAGCGCGCCAAGCGCACCGCGTTGTGGGTGGGCGCGATCGCCGTACTGGTCTACGTCGGCTTCATCCTCAGTGGCGTGATCGGTCGATGAGCGAAACACCGGCCACCGCTCCGTCACGCAGCGCCGGCCTGCCGCGCCTGATCGGCGTTGCGGTGGTGGTGTTCCTGCTGACGTTCTCGCTGGTACCGCTGTATCGCATCGCCTGCGAGAAGGTATTCGGCGTGCGCCTGGAGCGTGGCCCGGGCAGCGAAGCCAGTACCGCTGCTGCCACCGGCAAGCGCACCGTGCGGGTGGAATTCGATGGTGGCGTCAATTCGCGGCTGCCGTGGTCGTTCCATCCCGAGCAGCTGACCATGGATGTGGTGCCTGGCGAGCTCAACGAAGCGCTGTACTTTGCCCGCAACGACAGCCAGCAGGCCGTGGTCGGCAGCGCGGTGCCGTCGGTGGCGCCGGCACGCGCCTCCGGGTTCTTCAGCAAGACCGAGTGCTTCTGCTTCACTGCGCAGACCCTGCAGGCCGGCGAGAAGCGTGACATGCCGGTGCGCTTCATCGTCGATCCGGACCTGCCGCCGGAAATCCGCACGATCACCTTGTCCTACACCTTCTACCGCAACGATGCGTTGTCCGATCGGCTGGCGCCCGCCGCCACGTCGGAAGGCGCCCACGCTGCTCCCTGACCCGGATACCGACCATGGCCCAGACACCTACCGACGCCAACGTGTACTTCGTCCCGGCCCAGAGCAAGTGGCCGTTCGTCGGTTCCATCGCGATGATGGTGACCATGGTCGGCGTGGCCAGTTGGCTCAATGACGCCAGCTGGGGCCGCTGGACCTTCTACATCGGCGTGGCGATGCTGGTGCTGACCCTGTTCTGGTGGTTCAGCGATGTGGTGCGCGAGTCGCAGGCCGGCAACTACAACCGGCAGGTGGATGGTTCGTTCCGGATGGGGATGGTCTGGTTCATCTTCTCCGAAGTGATGTTCTTCGGTGCCTTCTTCGGTGCCCTGTTCTACACCCGCCACCTCGGCCTGTCGTGGTTGAGCGGCGAAGGGCGCGGGGTGATGACCAACGAGCTGCTGTGGCAGGGCTACTCGGCCGGCTGGCCGACCAATGGCCCGGCAGCGATCGGTGGCGCGTTCCAGACGATCCCGGCCTGGGGCCTGCCGCTGATCAATACGCTGATCCTGCTGACCTCGGGCGTGACCCTGACCATCGCCCACCATGCGCTGAAGGCGGGCAACCGCCGCCAGCTGTTGATCTGGCTGGGCCTGACCGTGCTGCTCGGCCTGGGCTTCCTGACCCTGCAGGCCGAGGAGTACATCCACGCCTACAAGGAATTGAACCTGACGCTCGGCTCGGGCATCTACGGTTCGACCTTCTTCATGCTGACCGGCTTCCACGGCGCACACGTGCTGCTGGGAACGATCATGCTGATCGTGATGTGGCTGCGGTCGGCGAAGGGACACTTCACCCGCGACAACCATTTCGGCTTTGAAGCGGCCGCGTGGTACTGGCACTTCGTCGACGTGGTGTGGCTGATGCTGTTCCTGTTCGTCTACGTGCTTTGACCGCGCAGGCGTCGGCAGCGTCAGCCGCCGGCGCTGCCTGGTCTGATGGGGCGTCAGCCGCCGATGCCGTGCGGTTTGATCCAGCCCATGTAGATGCTCACGATCACCAGTACGATCAACGCCACCGACACTCCGATGCGGCGGGTCAGTGCATTGACCGTGCGCTTGGTCTGGCCGCGGTCCACCAGCAGGTAATACAGGCCGGCGCCCAGATTCCAGACGATGACGATCAGAAACGCGATTACCAGCAGGGTCTTCAGCGAATCACTCATGCGCGGCTCGAGGGCAGGGTGGATGTGCCTATCTGACCGCGTTTGCGCGGACTTGTCATGATGCGCCAGCACACGCGCATGATCGGCTGGCTGATGGCGTTGCTGGCGATGGCCGGATTCACCGCGCTGGGGCTGTGGCAGCTGCAGCGGATGCAGGCCAAGCAGGCGTTGCTGGATGCACAGGGGCCAGCCGTGGCGCAGGCGCTGCCGTTGGCGCAGGCGCTGGCGGCGCAGGGCGCGCTGCATGGCGTGGCCGATCACGGTCGCTTCCTGCCGGGCGTGGTGCTGCTGGACAACCAGACCCGCCACGGCCGCGCCGGAGTGAAGATCTATCGTCCGTTCCGCAGCGATGCGGGCAGCGTGTTGCTGGTGGACCTTGGCTGGCGCGCGCTGCCGCCGGACCGCAGGTTGCCGGTGGTGCCGGCACCGCCGTCGCCGGTGGCCGTGCGAGGCCTGTTGGCGCCGCCCCCTTCGTCCGGGCTGGCGCTGGGGCCGGCGTTCACTACCACCGATGTTGCAGGGCGCTGGCTGGCCAGTCGCCTTCCCGCCGATGGCCTGGCTGCGGCACTGGGCCTGCCATCGTTGCCCGAGCGCGTGCTGCGACTGGATCCGGCGCTGCCGTTCGGCGATGAGCGCGATCTCGACCTGCTGCCGAACACGCTGCCGCCGCAGCGCCACCTGGGTTACGCCGTGCAGTGGTTCGGGCTGGCGCTGACCGTGCTGGTGGTGGCGCTGGTACTGGAATGGCGCAGAAGACGGCCCGTTGCCCGGTAGTGCCGGCCGCTGGCCGGCATCCCTTTCCCAACCATGAGAAAATGCCCCGCATGAACACTGCTACCTCCCCGCAGGCGCGCGGCAACGGCCGCCGGACCCTGGTGCTGCTGTTCGCCGTTTTCTTCGGGGCGATGGCGCTGGCCGCCCTCCTGCGTTTCTCCGGCTGGCAGCCAACCGCGCACCGCAATGCAGGGCAATTGCTGAAGCCGCCGGTGGATCTGCGCCAGCAACCGCCGACGCTGGCCAATGGCGCGGCCTACCCCTGGAACCCCGAGGCGCGCACGTGGCGCCTGCTGGTGGCCCCGGCCGGTGCCTGCGACGCGCAGTGCGTCACTTTGTCGCAGGGGCTGGGCAAGGTGTGGCAGCTGTTCGGCCATAACGCCGATAATGTCGAGATCCTGTGGCTGGGAACGCCACCGGCGTCGATCGCCTCGCTGCCCGCGCTGCGGCCGCTGGCCCCGTCGCCAGCCCTGCGCGCGGCGCTGCCTGGCGTCGATGATCCGGCGGGCCTGCCGGTCTACGTGATCGATCCGAACGGCTTCGTGATCATGCGTCATGCCCCCGGGAGCGATCTCGGCGGCCTGCGCAAGGACATGGCCACGTTGCTGAAACTGAAGTGAGTCCCGTTTGATGAGCCTTTCCGCGCGTCCGGCGCTGCACCGCAATTTCCACCGCCTGGCGTGGTTCGCCATGATCATGACCGCGAGCACGATCATGTTCGGTGCCTTCGTGCGCCTGTCCGATGCCGGCCTGAGCTGCCCGGACTGGCCGACCTGCTATGGGCAGGCAACCTGGCCGCAGCACGTGGAAGAGACCATCGGCCACCCGGCAGCGGAGATCCGTCCGCTGGAAACACACAAGGCCTGGCGTGAGCAGGTGCACCGCTTCCTGGCCGGCGCGCTCGGCATCGAGATCCTGACCCTGGCCCTGCTGGCCACACGCAAGCGGCGTTTCGGAAGCACGGCGGTGGTCACCGCCTGCGTGCTGGTGGCCGCGGGCATACCGCTGTACATGATGGGCTGGCATGGAACCGCCAGCGCGCTGGCGCTGGTCGGCGAGGCCATCCTGCTGATCGCGGCGCTGCGCTGGAGCAACATCGACCTGGCGCGCGCTGCGCTGCTGACGTTGGCGGTGGTGATCTTCCAGGCGCTGCTGGGCATGTGGACGGTGACCTTGTTGCTCAAGCCGATCGTGGTGATGGGTCATCTGCTGGGCGGCATGCTGATGTTCGGCCTGCTGGTGTGGATGGCCTGGCGTGCCACGCACATGCCGATCACCCTGGCCGAGGCGCCGAAGCTGAAGTGGCTGCTGCGCATTGGCGTGGCGGTGCTGGTCACCCAGATCGCGCTGGGTGGCTGGGTCAGCGCCAACTACGCGGCGCTGGCGTGCGGCGGCGGCAGCGCCTCGCTGGACAACTTCCCGCGCTGCGCCAACCAGTGGTGGCCGCAGCACAACTTCGCCGAGGGCTTCACCCTGTGGCGCGGTATCGGTGTGGACTACGAAGGCGGCGTGCTCGACGGTGCCTCGCGCATCGCCATCCAGATGGCCCATCGCCTGTTTGCCATCATCGTTGCCGTTTACCTGCTGTGGCTGGGCCTGCGCCTGTTCCGGCTGCCGAGCATGCGTGGCTGGGCTTCGGCCCTGGTCGCGCTGCTGGTGTTGCAGGTCACCCTCGGCATCCTCAACGTGAAGCTGGCGCTGCCGCTGGAAGTGGCAGTGGCGCACAACGGCGTTGCCGTTGCCCTGTTGTTTGTATTGGTCAGCCTGCTGGCCCGCCTGCGTGCCCCGGACTGATCCCATGTTTTCCAACTATCGCCAGTACTGGGACCTGACCAAGCCCAAGGTCGTCGCCCTTATCGTCTTCACCGCCCTGGTCGGCATGGTCCTGGCCATTCCCGGCGTGCCCAGCTGGGAGCAGGTGCGTGCCGGCCTGCTCGGCTTCCTCGGCATCTGGCTTGCCGCGTCCGCCGCTGCAGCCATCAACCAGCTGCTGGATGCGCACATCGACGCGCAGATGGCGCGCACCTCGTGGCGTCCGCTGGTGGTGGGCAAGGTCAAGCCGTGGCAGGTGCTGGTATTCGCCGGCGTGCTGATCGTGCTGTCGATGGCGATCCTGGTGCTGTGGGTGAACTGGATCACCGCGGTGCTGACCTTCGCCTCGCTGATCGGTTATGCGGTGATCTACACCGTCTACCTGAAACGTGCGACCTCGCAGAACATCGTCATCGGTGGTCTGGCCGGTGCGATGCCGCCGATGCTGGGGTGGGCGGCGGTAACCGGCATGCAAGGGCAGTCGGACTGGGCGTACTCGTCGCTGCTGGTGCTGATCATCTTCATCTGGACGCCGCCGCACTTCTGGGCGCTGGCGATCTTCCGTCGCGAGGATTACGCCAAGGCGGAAATCCCGATGCTGCCGGTCACCCATGGCGTGGTGCACACCCGCAAGCAGATCATGGCGTACTCGGTGGTGCTGGCGCTGGTCTGCCTGCTGCCGTACCTGGTTGGCATGAGCGGAGCGTTCTACCTGGGCGGGGCGATCGTGCTCAACGCCGTGTTCCTCTGGTACGCCTGGCGCATGCTCAACCCGCCGGACGAGCTGTTCTCGATGAAGATGTTCAGTTACTCCATCGTCTACCTGATGGCGCTGTTCGCCTTCCTGCTGGTGGACCACTGGATCCTGCCCTGGTTGTAGCGGGCTTAGGCATCCACGCATGGCGTGGATCTACTTGAACTGTGGTTGTCGCGTCGCCATTGCTGTTCCTGACCCCAAGGAAAGGAAGGAGCAGGGATGCATTCGATCTTCCGCTGGACCGCCGCGCTGCTGCTGGCGCTGGGCATGGCCCTCAGTGCGCGCGCCGACGACACCGCTGCGCAGATCCGGCAGCACGCCGGTGACCACCGCCTGCTGGTACTGGGTGAATTCCACGGGACACGCGAGACGCCGCTGCTGGTGCGCCAGCTGGTGGACGACTACAGCCGCAACGGCCCTGTCGTGCTGGCGCTGGAACTGCCACGTGGGGAAACCCCCACGCTGCGCGATTACCTGGCTTCCGATGGCGGAGAGCAGGCACGCCAGCAGCTGCGCGGGCGTGCGTTCTGGACCGTGCGCGATGACCAGCACGATGGCCGTCGCAGCCGCGACATGCTGGCGATGATCGAAAGCCTGCGCGTGCTGAAGTCGCAGGGGCGTGTAATCGAAGTGGTTGGCTATGACGTCAATGCCAGCAAGGGCGGCAACCAGGCACGCGATGACCGCATGGCCGCCGAGTTGCGGCGCCTGTACGGGCGCCTGCCGGCTGTCGCACGCATGCTGGTTCTGACCGGCAACGTACACGCCATGCTGCAGCGGCCGCAAGGTATGCCGCTGGAAATGCAGATGCAGCCGATGGCCTCCCAGCTGCGGGACCTGGAGATCTACAGCGTACGGTTGGGCGCGCAGCGTGGTCAGGCGTGGGGATGCGCGGGCAGTTGCATGGCGCGGTCACTTCCAGAGCAGGTGGCCACGCGGCCGCGGGTCGATGCCCATGCGGGACGGCCGTACGACCTGTGGGTGTGGATGCCGGAGCTGAGCGTCGGCACGCTGGTGGATCCGTAGCGTCAGGCAAACCATCCACGCATGGCGTGGATCTACTCCAAACCACGGAGGGCGTGAACCCGCAGTAGATCCACGCCATGCGTGGATGGCTGTTCCACAGGTCAGGGCGCGCGCTTGGCATACCGTTGAGCGATCACGCCGCAGACGATCAGCTGGATCTGGTGATAGATCATCACCGGCAGCACGATCGCGCCGAGGTTGCCGCCAGCGAACAGCACCTTGGCGATAGGCACGCCGGTGGCCAGACTCTTCTTTGATCCGCAGAACACGATGGCGATCTCGTCTTCGCGGTTGAAGCGCAGGCGGCGGGCGATGAAGGTGATCAACGGCATCGCGATGCCCAGCAGTACCGCCGCCACCACCGCCACCGCCAATAGCGACAGCAGCGGCGTCTTGCTCCACAACCCCTCGGTGACCGCTTCGCCGAATGCCGAGTACACCACCAGCAGTATGGTGGCCTGGTCGGTGTAGCGCAGCAGCGCGCGCTGTTTCTCAACCCAGCCGGCGATCCACGGGCGCAGCAGGTGGCCGGCCACGAACGGCACCAGCAGCTGCAGCATGATGCCGCCGATGGCATGCAGCGGGTCATGCACGCCGCCGGAGGTGCCGGCCAGTGCGGTCAACAGCAGGGGCGTGAGGAACACGCCGAGGATGCTCGACAGCGAAGCACTGCACACGGCCGCCGGCACGTTGCCGCGCGCCATTGAGGTGAACGCGATGGACGACTGCACGGTGGAGGGCAGGGTGCACAGGAACAGCACGCCCAGGTACAGCTCAGGCGTCAGCAGCCAGCCGGACAACGGCTTGAACAACAGCCCCAGCAGCGGGAACAGGATGAAGGTGCAGGCGAGGATCGTCAGGTGCAGGCGCCAGTGCAGCATGCCGCCGATGATCGATTCGCGCGGCAGGCGCGCGCCATGCAGGAAGAACAGCGCGGCGATGGCGACGGTGGTGACATCGTCGAGCACCAGGGCGGCGGCGCCTTTCATCGGCAGCAGCGAGGCCAGGCCGACGGTGCACAGCAGGGCGAGGGTGAAGTTGTCCGGTCGCAGGCGCGACCACCAGCGGGTCATGGTGGATGGGCTCCTTGGTGCGGGGGGATTACCCCGGGAATCAGGGGGTGGGAGAAGGGATCGCCAGACGCCCGCGGGTGGCCGCTTCCAACGACTTCAGGCCGGCTCGCTGGCCCAGTTGCAGCGCCTGTTCCGGGCTGGCGTGTTCGTAGCGTGCGTTGACCAGGCCGAGCACGGCACCGGCGCGGTTGCCGGAGGCGCAGTGCAGCAGCACCGGCCCCTGGCTCTGCTGCAGGGCCTGGTGCACGGCGCGCACATTGGCGGCATCCAGGCCCTCGGCACCGGCCACAGGAATGCGTACATAGCGCAGGCCGAGCGCTTCGGCCTCGCGTGTTTCATCGAAGCCGCGATCTTCATCGGGTTGGCGCAGGTCGATCACCGTGCGCACGCCTTGCGCAGCCAGTTCGCGCAGTTGCGCGGCCGTGGGCTGGCCACCGGCATAAAGGCCGGGGCGGACTTCAGCAAGAACAGGGTCCGCAGCCCAGGCCGGCAGGATCGGGCAGAGCGACAACAACAGCAGGCAGGTCAGGCGCAGCAGCATGCTCTCTCCGGGGATATGTTCTGCCGCTACAGGCGCAGATTGGCGCGTGCCTTCAGCAGTTCGCGCATCTCGTACTTGTCAGTATCGTCCAGACCCTGTTGTCGCTGCTTGGCGTTGAGGTCGTCGATCCGCTGGAACAGCAGCTGCTTCTCCAGCTGGCCGACCGCGTCATGCAGTTCCACCGTCCACATCGCTTCATCGCCCGCCAGCGTCTGCGCGGCCAAGGTGTGCAGCGAGGCCTGTTCTTCGCGGCCGTCGAAATGCTCCAGCAGGGCGCCGGTACTGATGTCCGGGCGCTGTTCGACCAGCCCCAGCAATTCCAGCAGCAGCTCAACGCCCGGCAGGCGCAGGCCCTGGAAGTGATGCTTGCCGCCCAGGGTCAGGGCCAGCGACGGTTGCTGCAGCAGGACGGCGATCGCGCCGCGCACCAGGCTGCGCTTGGCCGCCGGTTGGATCGTGCGCGGAGCGGCGCGTTGTGGCATCTGCGGCCGGCCCGCCTGCGCGTTGCCACCCAGGCCGGTCAGCTGCGCCAACTGCTGCTTCATCAGGTCGCCGAAGGCACCATCGGGAATCTGCGCCAGCATCGGCTTGGCGCGCTCGGCCAGCCGTGCCTTGCCATCCAGCGTGCCCAGGTTGATCTCGCGGGTCAGCTCGTCGAAGAAGAACTGCGACAGCGGCGTGGCCTGCTTCAAGCGTTCGTCGAAGGCCTCGGCGCCTTCCTTGCGCACGATGCTGTCCGGGTCTTCGCCGTCGGGCAGGAACAGGAAGAAGGCCTGGCGGCCGTCCTTCATGCGTGGCAGCACCGATTCCAGCGCCTTCCAGCCGGCGCGGCGGCCGGCGGCGTCGCCATCGAAGCAGAAGAACACGTCCGGCGCGTTGCGGAACAACAGCTCGGCGTGGTCCGGCGTGGTTGCCGTGCCCAGCGTCGCCACCGCCTGGGTGACGCCGAACTGGAACAGCGAGACCACGTCCATGTAGCCCTCGACCACGATCAAGCGCTCGATCTTCTGGTTGGCCTGGCGCACCTGCCACAGGCCGTACAGCTCGCGGCCCTTGTGGAACAGCGCGGTCTCGGGCGAGTTGAGGTACTTGGGGCCGTCGTCCTTCTCGAACACGCGCCCGCCGAAGGCGATCACCCGGCCACGGCGGTCGAAGATCGGGAACATCACCCGGTCACGGAACTTGTCGTAGACGTGGCCGCGGTCGTTCTTGGAGAACAGGCCGGCGCGGTCGAGCAGCTTCATCCGCCGCTCGTCCTTGCCCAGTGCGTCGCGCAGGCCGCTGTAGCCATCAGGCGCATAGCCGATCTGGAAGCGTGCGCGGTTCTCTTCATCCACGCCGCGGCCATCGAGGTAGCTGCGGGCTTTCTCGCTGCCCTCAAGGTTCTTCTGGAAGAACTTGGTTGCCGCGTCCAGCGCCGAATACAGCTCGCGACTATCATCCTGCTGCTGGGCGCTGCGCGGGTTCTCGCTGCGCGGCACTTCCATGCCGGCACGCTTGGCCAGTTCATCCACCGCGTCGAGGAATTCGAGGCGGTCGTAGTTCATCAGGAAGCTGATGGCCGTGCCGTGCGCGCCGCAGCCGAAGCAGTGATAGAACTGTTTGGTCGGCGAGACGGTGAACGAGGCCGAGCGTTCGTCATGGAACGGGCAGCGCGCGGCGTACTCCTTGCCCTGGCGCTTCAACGGCACGCGACTGCCCACCACCTCGACGATGTCGGAGCGGGCCAGCAGGTCGTCGATGAAAGCGTCGGGGATACGGGCCATGGGCAACGAGGCAGGGCGCGGCGGCAGCCACGCGGAGGGGGGAGTCAGTCCCCCTAGTTTACCCCTTGCCGGCCACGTTCCCGGGCGCGTTAGACGCAGTGCCAGGGTCGATGCCGGCAGCGAGCAGATGATGGCGTGCGCGCAGGCGTTCATCGATCACCGCGGTCATCAGCGCGCCGACGAAGAAGACCACGGTGGCGTAGTAGATCCAGACCAGCGAGATCACCAGCGCACCCATCGAGCCGTAAGCACTGCCCGGTGCGACGGTGGCGATGTACACGCCGATGCCATAGCGGCCGAGCGCGAACAGCGCCGAGGTGATGAGGCCGCCGATGAAGGCCTGGCGCCACGCCACGCGCCGGTCCGGCAGGTAGTGATACATGAAGGCGAAGCCGACCGCGTACAGCAGCAGGCTGGTCAGGTAGCCGATGGCCGGCAGGATCGAGGGCAGCTGCGCAAAGGCCACCTGCAGCACGGTGGTGGCGGTCATCGACAGGATCAGCAGGAAGCCCAGCGCCAGCACCACGCCGAAGGAGAACACGCGCTTGCGCAGCCAGGCCTTGATGCCCTCCAGGCGTTCGCCGCTGGTGCGGAAGATCAGGTTCAGTGCGTTCTGCAACTGGGCAAACACCGCAGTGGCGCCAACGAACAGCAACAGCGTGCTCCACAGCCCGGCCAGCGATCCGACGTCGGGCTGGTTGTCGGCATTCTTCAGCACGGTTTCGGCCACGGTCGCGGCACTGCTGCCGGCCACGGAGCTGATCTGGTCGACCAGGGCCTGCTGTGCCGGCGGATACAGCGAGGCGGTCAGCCACAGCAGCAGCACCAGCAGTGGCGCCATCGACAGCAGGGCATAGAAGGAAACCGAGGCGGCCTGGGTCAGCACGTCGATTTCGACGAAGCGCTTGACGACGGCCATCGGGAAACTGTCCTGCAGGCGCTTGATGTACTTGTGCAGGGACGCGGGGCCGCCGTGCGGCGCGCGGTCTTCGGGGGCGTGGGACGTTGGATCAACCATGCCGGAGTTGTAGCAGCACCACGTCGAAGACGCGGTGAAGCAGGTGCGCAGGAGCGCGTCCCGGAGTCCCTTCGCAGTGCGGAAGGGACCCGGGTCTGGCGTTGCTTACGACAGCGCCTGCTTGACCAGCTTGGACACCAGGCCCATGTCGGCCTGGCCGGCCAGCTTGGGCTTCAGCGCGCCCATCAGCTTGCCCATGTCGGCCGCGCTGCTGGCGCCGGTTTCGGCGATGGCCGCCTGGATGGCCGCGACAATCTCGGCTTCGCCCATCTTGGCCGGCAGGTAGGCTTCGATCACCACGATTTCGGCGCGCTCGATTGCCGCCAGGTCTTCGCGGTTGGCCGCTTCAAACTGGCTGACCGAGTCCTTGCGCTGCTTGACCATCTTGTCGAGCACGGCGATCACGGCGGTGTCGTCGAGCTCGATGCGCTCGTCGACTTCCTTCTGCTTGATGGCGGCGTTGATCAGGCGGATGACGCCCAGCTTGTGCTTCTCGCCGCCCTTCATGGCGGCCTTCATGTCTTCGGTGAGCTGCTGCTTCATGCTCATGACGAACCTCGTGGTGGTAGTAGGGCAGGGCGGATGCCCGGGCCCGGAAACGCAAAAAGCCGGCGACGCTCGCGCGTGCCGGCTTCGACTCTATCGCGGCAGGGAATGCCCACCGCAATGAAGATGCGTCCGATCAGTACAGGCGCTGACGCTTGGTAACGTCGCGCGACGAGCGGCGCAGCTGACGCTTCACAGCAGCGGCGGCCTTGCGCTTGCGCTCCTGGGTCGGCTTTTCGTAGAACTCGCGCTTGCGGGTTTCGGCCAGCACACCGGCCTTTTCGCAAGTGCGCTTGAAGCGGCGAAGAGCAAACTCAAAGGGTTCGTTCTCGCGGACTTTGACGCTGGGCATGGAATCTCCGGGACACAGTAGAACCGGGTCACGCCCGGCGAGCCGCACATTATAGTGGCGAATAAACAAACTGCAAGCCACAAATCCTGAATAGGGGCAAGTTGTTGGATTGCAGTGAGGCCTGCCAGTTCCCCGAGGGGTTGGCAGGGGCGTCATAATAGCAGGCATGCGAGTCCTTGGCATCGAATCTTCCTGTGACGAGACCGGCGTGGCGGTGTATGACACCGACCTGGCCGGCAGCGCTGCCCTGCGCGCCCATGCGGTCTACAGCCAGATCGCCCTGCACGCCGAGTACGGCGGTGTGGTGCCTGAGCTGGCCAGCCGTGACCACGTGCGCAAGCTGCTGCCGTTGATCCGGCAGACGCTGGCCGAGGCCGGGCTCGGCGTGAACGACATCGACGGGGTGGCCTACACCGCCGGCCCCGGCCTGGTCGGGGCGCTGCTGGTGGGCGCCGGCGTGGCCCGGTCGCTGGCCTGGGCGCTGGAGGTTCCCGCCGTGGGCGTGCACCACATGGAAGGTCATCTGTTGGCGCCGCTGATGGAAGACGATCCGCCGCAGGCCCCGTTCGTGGCCCTGCTGGTGTCCGGTGGCCATACCCAGCTGGTGGCCGTCGATGCCATCGGCCAGTACCGGCTGCTGGGCGAAACCCTGGACGACGCGGCAGGCGAAGCCTTCGACAAGACCGCCAAGATGATGGGCCTGCCGTACCCCGGTGGGCCGCAGCTGGCCGCGCTGGCCGAGCAGGGCACGCCGGGCGTCTACCGCTTCACGCGGCCGATGACCGACCGCCCGGGCCTGGATTTCAGCTTCTCCGGCCTGAAGACCCAGGTCCTGATGGCCTGGCGCGACAGCGACCAGAGTGAGCAGACCCGCGCCGACATTGCCCGTGGCTTTGAAGACGCCGTGGTCGAGACCCTGTGCATCAAGTGCGAACGCGCGCTGGAAGCGGCCGGCACCAATGTGATCGTGGTGGCCGGTGGTGTGGGTGCGAACAAGCGCCTGCGCGCCCGCCTGCAGCAGATGGCCGAGCGCCTCGGCGGCCGCGCCTGCTTCCCGCGGCCGGCGTTGTGCACCGACAACGGCGCGATGATCGCCTTCGCCGGCGCGCTGCGCCTGCTGGCGGGCCAGCACAGCCCCCCGAAGGTGGACGTCACCCCGCGCTGGGACATGGCGACGCTGCCGGCGGTGTGAAGCCCCACAACCGGTAGCGCCGGGCCATGCCCGGCGGACGCATTATGGACGCCCTGCCAACGGCGACGCCGCCAATACCGTCGTCGCCCGTTCATGGCGCTGCAGCCATGCCAGCGTGTGTGGGCACCGGGCGTGGATCAGCCGCCCGATCGCGGCCAGGTCGGCGCCGATGTCGCGCTCGATGATCGGTTCGTGGTGGGCGATGCGGTTGCGCAGATTGCGGATGCGGTCGAGGTCGGCATGGATGGTGGTGCGGACGGTGCCGACAGTGTTCTGTGGAGCATTGGGCAGAGCGATCTTCAGGCTTCGCGTCCAGAGGGGCCCCTCAAAGCGCCGTGTAAAGAGTTGCTGCCAGAATGCGAATCGAAGGCTGGCGATGATCTCCGGCGTGTTCATCTGCTGATTCGATCGCTTGTGCAGGTCCTGCAGCGCCGACAACGCGCCATCGGCGGGCATGCGCTGCAACAGTGCTGGATGCCATGGCCAGCGGGGACCATAGGCATGCGCAAGTGCTGCGGCGACTGCGTTGCGGATGACGATTTCACAGATGTGAAGCGGCGATAGCAAAGCGCTACACATCTGCATGTTCCAGACATACAGCGAGGCCGCATCCAGGGAATGACGGTCTGCGATGCGTTTGTAGGTCGCCCAGCGTGGTCGGGATAGTGCTGCTTGCAGGATCCTCTGCTCTTTCATTGGCGGCGGAATCACGTTGTGGATCACCAGCGTGCGCCGGCAGCCGTACGGGTGATATCGGGCAATGCCATCCGGTTGCCTGGCAGAACTCCCAACGGCATTCGGACTTCCCCGGAATGTCGCGAATGCCTCTGGACGACAGGGAAAATGATCTTCATCCTTCGCAGCGTGTGCTTCGGGACTCGCGGCTGGATTCCAGCTCCCCCCGAGGACGTTGAGAGGTACCAAAGGGCCCCGCTAGCAGGGCCCTTTGTCTTTTCCAGACCTTGTGAATGCCCGGCGAGCCGCCTCCGTTCCGGGCAGGCTCACTGCCGTCCCGTTACCATGGCCGCCTGTTTTCCGGCTGGTAACCGCAATGGACAAGGTTTTCATCGAAGGGCTGACGATCGACGCCCTGATCGGCATCTACGATTGGGAGCGGCGGATCCGCCAGGACCTGGTGTTCGATCTGGAGATGGGGTTCGACAACCGTCGCCCGGCCGCCAGCGATGACATTGCCCATACCCTGAACTACAAGGCAGTCAGCAAGCGCCTGGAGCAGTTCGTGCGCGAATCGGAGTTCGGGCTGGTGGAGACCCTGGCCGAGCGCTGCGCGCAGATCGTGCTGGACGAGTTCGACGTGAAGTGGCTGCGCCTGAAGCTGAGCAAGCCAGGGGCGGTGCGCGGTGCACGTGCGGTCGGCGTGATCATCGAACGCTCGCGGGACTGACACGCCGGTAGTGCTGGCCGTCGGCTGGCAACCCCCGGTAGTGCCGGCCGCTGGCCGGCAACCTCAACAGCAATGAAGAAGGAGACAACCGATGGTGGACGCAGTGGTGGCGGTACAGTGGCTGGAAAAGCTGCAGAACACACTGGAACCCTATCCTGGCGCCTACCTGGCGTTGATGATCTCGGCGCTGCTGGTTGCCGCCGGCCTGGCCAACTGGGTGACCAAGCGCATCCTGCTGCGCGGCCTGCGTCGCCTGCTCAACCGCCTGCCCGGCGCCGATACCGGCCGCGGCAGCCATCTGATGCGGGTCATTTCGCGGCTGTCCAACGTGGTGCCCAGCCAGGTGATCGCCTCGGGCATCCGTATCGTGCCGGACCTGCCGCCGGGCCTGGTCGGCTTCATCATCGGTGCCTGCCAGGCGTGGGCGATCCTGACCGTGGTGCTGGCGCTGTCGCATGCGCTGGATGCGGCCAACGACCTGTACGAACGTCGCCCCGAGGCGCGCAACAAGCCGATCAAGGGGTACCTGCAGGTCGCCAAGATCATCATCTTCGTGATCGCCGGGCTGTCGATCGTTGCCACCCTCGCCGGTGTCGATCTGCGCTACCTGGTCACCGGCCTGGGCGCGGCCACCGCAGTACTGATGCTGATCTTCCAGGACACCATCCTGTCGCTGGTGGCCAGCGTGCAGATCAGTGGTGATGGGCGTATCCGCATCGGCGACTGGATCGAGATGCCCAGCCAGAATGCCGACGGCGATGTCATCGATATCGCCCTGCATACGGTGACGGTGCAGAACTTCGACAAGACCATCACCACCATCCCGACCAAGAAGCTGGTGACCGAGTCGTTCAAGAACTGGCGCGGCATGCAGGAGGCCGGTGGCCGCCGGATCAAGCGCGCGCTGTTCCTGGACCAGCACAGCGTGCGTTTCATGGAGGAGGACGACCTGGCTTTCCTCGGCCAGTTCGCCCTGCTGGGCGACTACCTGCGCGGCAAGCAGCAGGAGCTGGGCCAGTGGAACGGGCGCCTGCGCGAGCAGGGCGTGGCCGAGGTCAACAGCCGCCGGGTGACCAACCTGGGGACCTTCCGCGCCTACGTGGAGCGTTATCTGGCCAACCACCCGGGCATCCATACCGACATGACGCTGCTGGTGCGCCAGCTGCAGCCGACCACCGAAGGCCTGCCGCTGGAGCTGTACTGCTTCACCCGCAGCACCGCCTGGGGCGAATACGAGGCTGTGCAGTCGGACATCTTCGACCACCTGCTGGCGATCCTTCCCGCCTTTGGCCTGCGGGTGTTCCAGGCGTCCAGCGACGCGATGTTGATGTCCGGGCAGCGCCAGTTGGCCGGCTCGGAGTAAGCTGCGATGCCCCCGGTCGGACCGTACGGATCCGGCTGGTGGCTGAAACTGAATGACGAAACCTCTCGCCAAATCGTCCGGGATCGCTAGAATGCCGGGCTTGTAAACGTTTTCATCAAGGACTGCCGGTGGCCTCCGATCGCATCGAATCCCTCATTGCCCAGATGACCGTCGAGGAAAAAGTCGGCCAGCTGGGAGTCTTCGCGGACATGGTCCGCCCGTTCGCCCCGGACGTGAACCCGGAAGCCAACGTGCGCAATGCCGACCAGGTGCTGCAGCAGGTGCGCGAGGGCAAGGTCGGCTCGCTGTTCAACGGTGTCGGCGCCGAGCTCGGCCGCCGCATCCAGCAGGTCGCCACCGAGGAGAGCCGCCTGGGCATCCCGGTGATCCTGGCGGCCGACGTCATCCACGGCATGCGCACGGTGTTCCCGATTCCGCTCGGCGAGGCCGCCAGCTTCGAGCCGGACCTGGCCGAGCGCACCGCGCGCGCCACTGCGGTTGAAGCCACCGCAGCCGGCCTGCACTGGACCTATGCACCGGCAGTGGACATCGCCCGTGACCAGCGCTGGGGCCGCGGTGCCGAAGGTGCCGGTGAGGACGTGGTACTGGGCTGTGCCTTCGCCGCTGCCCGCGTGCGTGGCTTCCAGGGCAGCGACCTGCGCGCCGCCGACTCGCTGCTGGCAACGCCCAAGCACTTCGCCGCCTACGGCGCGGTGATGGCCGGCATGGAATACAACATGGTGGACATTTCGCCGCAGACCCTGCGCGATGTGCACCTGCCGCCGTTCAAGGCGGCCTTCGACGCTGGCGCGATCACCGTGATGTCCTCGTTCAACGACATCAACGGCGTGCCGGCCAGCGCCAACGCCGAGCTGCTGACCGACATCCTGCGCGGTGAATGGAAGTTCCCGGGCGTGGTGATCTCCGACTACACCGCCGACATGGAACTGGTCGCGCACGGTTATGCCGCCGACGACCGCGATGCCACCGCCAAGGCGTTCACCGCCGGCCTGGACCTGAGCATGCAGAGCGGCTTCTACGCCGAGCACCTGCCGGGCCTGGTGGAGAGCGGCGAGGTGCCGATGAGCGTGCTGGATGAAGGCGTGCGCCGCATCCTGTGGCTGAAGGAGGCCATCGGCCTGTTCGACGACCCGTACCGTTCGCTGGACCCGGCGCGCGAAGCCGATACCTCCCATATCGACGCCCATGACGAACTGTCGCGTGATGCCGCGCGCCGTTCGATCGTGCTGTTGAACAACCGCGACAACGTGCTGCCGCTGCAGAAGAACGGGCAGAAGATCGCGCTGATCGGCCCGTTCGTGCAGGACCGCGACAACATCGAAGGCTGCTGGACGCTGTTCGGCGACAAGCAGCGTTACGTGGATCTGGAAACCGGCGTGCGCGCGGCCATCGGCGATGACACGCTGCTGGAAGTGGTCCCGGGTTGCGAACTGGAAGCCGCCATTGCCGGTGGCACCGAGGCGGCCGTGGCCGCTGCGCTGCGCGCCGACGTGGTGGTGCTGGCGCTGGGCGAGCCGCAGCGTTACAGCGGCGAGGCGCAGTCGCGCGTGGAGATCACCCTGCCGCCGGCACAGCAGGCGCTGGCCGAAGCGGTGGCGATGACCGGCAAGCCGCTGGTGGTGCTGCTGCGCAATGGTCGCGCGCTGGCCCTGCAGGGCGCGGTGCGCAATGCGCATGCCGTTGCGATCACCTGGTACCTGGGCACGCAGACCGGCCATGCCGTTGCCGATGTGCTGTTCGGCGATTACAGCCCCTCCGGCCGCCTGCCGGTCAGCTTCCCGCAGGTGTCCGGCCAGCAGCCGTACTTCTACAACCACCCGCGCACCGGTCGCCCGGAACTGCCGACGATGTCGGAATTCAAGGCACGCTGGCGCGAGATTCCGAACGAGCCGTTGTACCCGTTCGGCCACGGCATCGGCTACACCACCTTCGCCTACGGCGTGCCGCAGTTGAGCAGCGCGCGCGTCGGCTGGGACGACACCCTGACCGTGACCACCACGCTGACCAATACCGGCAGTGTGGCCGGCGAGGAAGTGGTGCAGCTGTACATCCACGACCGCGTGGCCAGCCGCGTGCGACCGGTGCGCGAGCTGAAGGACTTCCGCAAGGTGGCGCTGCAGCCGGGCGAGTCGGCCGAGGTGGTGTTCACCCTGACCCGTGAACAGCTGGCATTCACCGGCCGCGACGGCGTGCTGCGTGCCGAGCCGGGCCTGTTCGACGTGTGGGTGTGCGCCTCGTCGATGGCCGGTGACGCGGTGCAGTTCGAACTGCTGAAGGCCTGACCGGTAGAGCATCCACGCATGGCGTGGATCTACTGGCAATGAGTAGCGCCGGGCCATCCCCGGCGTCCTCACCCATGGCGAACACGCCGGGCACGGCCCGGCGCTACCATCGGAGCCTGATCCGATGGAGACCGCGCATGCGCACGATGGCTTACCTTGTTCCTGTCCTGTTGCTGGCAGCGTGCTCGCAGCCGGCACCGCCGCCCGAACCTGCCGCCGATGCGCCTGCGCCGATGACGGGCGCGACGCCGGCCGATGCTGCCAACCCCGCAGCACCTGCGGCGGCAGACGACGCCCGCGCGCGCATCGAGACGCTGCTCGGCGATGCGGCGCAGTATGAAAAAGTATTCACTGCCTTCAAGACCGCAGTGGTCGGTGGCGACCGCGCGGCGGTGGTTGAAGAAGTGCGTTTCCCGTTGAACATCAGCGGTGGCAGGAAGATCACCGGGCCCGGTGAATTCCAGCGCAACTACGAAAAGATCATCACCCCGGCGGTGGTCAAGGCGGTGTCCGCGCAGGACTTCGGCACGGTGTTCGTCAACCAGCAGGGCGTGATGATCGGCGATGGCCAGGTCTGGCTGACCGGCCAGTGCCTGGACAAGGCCTGCACGCGCACCGAGGTGAAGGTCGGCACCATCCAGTAACGAAAACGGCCCCGTATGCAGGGCCGTTCCAGATCGGTAGTGCCGGCCGCTGGCCGGCAACCAGGGCTCCTGCAGGTGCCGGCCAGCAGCCGGCACCACCCGGCCGTCAGGCCTTCGGCGTGAGCTTCAGCAGCCGTGCCTTGCTGCCGTCTTCCAGCAGCCACAGCGCGCCGTCCGGGCCCTGTTCCACTTCGCGGATGCGCTCGCCCATGTTGAAGCGTTCGGCCTCGCGCGCGCTGTCGCCGTCGAAGGCAACCCGCACCAGCGAGGTGGACGACAGGCCACCGATGAAGGCGCTGCCCTTCCACTGCGGGAACAGGCTGCCGCTGTAGAACATCAGGCCGGCCGGGGAAATGACCGGGTTCCAGGTCACCTTCGGTGCGGCGAACTCCGGGCGGGTGTCATGGTCGGGAATCGGACGGCCGTCGTAGTGGTCGCCGTTGGACACGATCGGGTAGCCGTAGTTGGCACCGCGCACGATCAGGTTCAGCTCATCGCCGCCGGCCGGGCCCATCTCCTGCGCCCACAGCTTGCCATTGGCATCGAAGGCGATGCCCAGCACGTTGCGGTGGCCGAGCGACCACACCTGCGCGGCCACACCGCCCTGCGAGGCGAACGGATTGTCGGCCGGCAGGCTGCCGTCGTCGTTGAGGCGGATGATCTTGCCCAGGTTGCCGCTCATGTCCTGCGCAGGATCGAACTTCTGCCGTTCGCTCGAACTGATCCACAGCTTGCCGTCCGGGCCGAAGGCCAGGCGGTGGCCGTAGTGGCCTTCGCCACTGACCTTCGGCGTCTGCCGCCAGATCACCTTCAGGTCCTTCAGCTGGCCGCCGCCGCTGGCATCGAGGGCGAGGGTGGCACGGGCCACGGCCGCGCCGCGCGTGTCCAGCGTGCCTTCCTCGGCGTAGCTGACGTACACCACACGGTTGCGGGCGAAATCCGGATGCAGGATGACGTCACCGAACCCACCCTGGCCGCCGTAGGCGACCTTGGGCACACCGGTGATCTCATGTTTCTGGCCGCTGGCCAGGTCCAGGTGCTGCAGCTTGCCGCGCTTTTCGGTGACCAGCAGGCTGCCATCGGGCAGGAAGGTCATCGCCCACGGCTGGTCGAACCGGCTGACCTCGGTGGCGGTGAAGGGGCGCTGGTCTGCGTTGGCCGCGGCGGTCGCCGGGGCCTTCTGGCCAGACGCATCAGGGCCGGCCGCGTTGCAGGCGGTGGTGGCGAGGATCGGCAGCAGGCCGAGGGCGAGCAGCAGGGGCGTGCGGGTCATGGGTATCTCCAGCGGAAGGGGATGCGGATGGCCAGGCTCTCCGTTGTATACCACCGGGGCGGTGACGGTCGTGGCCCGAAGGTCCTGCTCCCCCCTGTGCGGCATGGCGCGGATCGTCTAGGGTGTTCTCGCCCGGGCAAAGCATTGCCCGCCTGTCTGCCAAGGACCTGCAATGAACGCACCCCTCATCCATCGACCCTCGCCCGCCTTCATCGCCGCCTCGTGGGTGGCCCTGCTGCTGGGCGCGGTGGCTTACCTTGTCGGCCTGTTCAATGCCGAGATGCCGCTGAACGAGAAGGGCTATTACCTGACCCTGCTGCTGTTCGGCCTGTTTGCGGCGGTATCGCTGCAGAAGAGCGTGCGCGACCGCGTCGAGGCCATTCCGGTGAGCGGCCTGTACTACGCGCTGTGCTGGTTCGCGCTGCTGTCGGCGCTGTTGCTGCTGCTGGTCGGCCTGTGGAACGCCACCCTGGTGCTGAGCGAAAAGGGCTTCTACGGCATGGCGTTCGCGCTGTCTCTGTTTGGCGCGGTGGCGGTGCAGAAGAACACCCGCGACCTGATTGCCGCCAACGCGGCCGAGCCCAAGCGCGCGTCGTCGATCCCGCCGCTGCCGGAACAGGAATGACCGGCTGAGGTAGCGCCAAGCGCCTGCCCGGCCCAGGCCTGCAACGCAGAAGGCGCCGAGCAGGGGCTCGGCGCTACTGTGGCTGCATCACTCAACAGCTGTAGGGGTCAACCGTGGCGCGTCAGCCGCGGATCGGCCACATGGGCTTCATCCCAACCGCGGCGGACAGCGGCGCGGGCCTGATCCCATTCCAGGCGGCTCTTGCCGCGCTCGGTCGCCCAGCGGGACTGCAACTCCGCTTCGACCTGTTCGTAGGCGCGGATCACCTGATCGGCGCGGGTTTCGTTGAAGCGTGCTGCGTGGCCGATCTGATAGGCCGGCTCGTAGTCATCGAACAGCAGGCTGGCGTCGTAATACGGTTCGGCGCTGTAGCGGTCGCGCCAGTAGTCGGAAATGGCCTCGCGCGGGGTGCTGTCTTCCGGCACGCGACCGGGAATCTGGTAATCGGGGCTCATGGACAGAAGGCTCCGTAGTGGACGAAGCCTGATCGTGCCCATCGGCCGGTTAACGCGCCGGACCGGCAGCGTGATCGGCAGGTCAATCAGCAGCGGCATCCTTGCGCGGCAGCTTGTAGATCACCGCGCCAACGGCGAAGGCGACCAGCGCCGCGACGATGTTCTGCCAGCTGGCACTGGCAAACAGGGCCACGCACAGCAGCAGGGCCAGCACCGGAATCAACGGGCCGCCGGGCAGCTTCAGCGCGCCGGGACGGTCGGCATAGCGCTTGGCCAGTACCAGCACTGCGGCGGCCGTGCCGATGTAGGCGAACAGGCGTGTGGTCATCGACAGCAGTGCCAGCTGCACGAACGACCCGGACAGCGCCAGGCCGAGGGCGATCAGGCCCTGGCAGAAGATCGCCGCGGCCGGGGTACGGAAGCGCGGGTGCACCTGCGCCAGCACCTTCGGGCCGTAGCCATCGCGGGCCAGGGCGAACAGGAAGCGCGGGCCCATCATCATCGTGTTGCTGTTGGTGCCGAGGATGGAGATGGTCGCGCCCACGGTGAGGATCAGCGCCAGCGCCTCGCCGCCGAAGCTGGAAGCCGCATCGGCCAGTGGCGTGGCCGAGTTGGCCAGGCCGGGCAGCGTGCCCTGCGCCACGATCTGCACCGCCGCGTAGATCACGGTGACGGTGACGATCATGGTGATCAGCGCGAACGGGATGTCGCGGCGTGGGTTGCGGTATTCACCGGCTGCGGCCGGAATGTTCTCGAACCCGGCGTAGGCATACAGCAACAGCAGCGCCGCCTCGCCCATGCGCTGCAGGTCGTGCGGGTCCGGGCGCTGGCCGGAGAACGCCAGCTGCGGGTCGATGTAGAAGGCGCCGATGGCCACGAACAACAGCAGCGGCAGCATCTTGCCGATCACCAGCACGATGCCGGTGCGGGCGGCCGAACGCACGCCGATGATGTTCACCCCGGTGAGGAAACCGAGCGAGACAACGATGATCGCGATGCGGCCCATGCCTGCGCCTGCCCACGGCCAGAACCGCGCCACGGCGTCGGCCAGCGCATTGCTGAGCGCAGCGGCCGAGCTGATGCGGGTCAGCCAGATCATCCAGCCGATCTCGAAGCCGGCGAAGCGGCCAAAGGCTTCGCGCGCGTACAGGTAGCTGCCACCGGGTTCATCGAAATAGCTGGCCGCCTGCGCGTAGCACAGCACCAGCAGGGCGACGACGATGCCGGCGGCGACCACGCCCCACAGGCTGAAGGGACCGAGCAGGGCGACCGTGGCGGCCGGCAGCAGGTAGATGCCGCTGCCGACCACATCGTTGATGGACAGGCCGACGATCTGCCAGCGGCTGACCGCGCGTTGCAGTTGCGGTTCGTCGGCGGCGCTCAACGTACGGCTCCTTCAAGCGCGGGCAGTTTCCACTGTGCCTGCAGGCGCTGGTATTCGGCCCTTGGCAACAGGACGAAGCGTGGCGTGTCCTGCGGGCGCAGCCAGTCCAGCAACGCCTGCATGCGCACCTCTGGCATCGCAGTGCAGCCAGCGGTGGCCTCGCCGGGCTGGCGCCACAGATGGGCGAAGATGCAGCTGCCCTTGCCGGGTTGGTTGTCCGGGTTGTGCGCGATCACGAAGCCTTCCCGGTAACGCACGTCGCCCTGGTTGTGCAGGTCCAGCCGCATCGGTTCGGTGGAACCGGCTATGGCGGCGCTGCCCACCTTCTTCGCATCGACGATGCGGTTGTAGAACGGCGATGCTGGCACGTCCATGCAGTAGCTGCTCTCGAGCATCGGCTGATAGGTCATCGCCGTGCCGGGCCGGGTGATGGCATAGCCGAACGCGCTGCCCAGCGCGAACACACCGGCCGGACTGCGGCCATCGCCTTCCTGTTTCTGCGGACCGTCGGTCTGGGCAGGATGCAGGCCCAGGCCCCAGGCACTGCCGGTGCGACCCAGCGCGACCGGGAAGGCCTGGCCGTGCCTGCGCCAGTGCTTGCCGTCGCGCACGAAGGCCTGCAGCTGGCCCTGCGTGCTGTCCCAGGTCTCGCTGGTGACCACGATCAGTTGGCGAGCGTTGTCCAGCGGGGCAGCGTGGAGAGCCGCTGCGGCAACGAGCAGCAGCGCGGCAGATGCAAGGCGGGCCAGCAGCAGGTTCATCGGGCGCTCCGGTCAGGAATCCAGCAGGTGGTCGATCCGTTCCAGGTTCACCGCCAGCTGCTGCTGGCGATCCGGATTGGCGTGGCAGAGCAGCACGAACAGGAAATCGAGCAGGGCATGCATGGCGCTACGGTACAGCAGCTGCGCCACTTGCGGCGCGCGGTCGTGCGCGCACACCACCAGTGCTGCATCGGCATGCGCACGCAGCGGGTTGGCGGTGTGGCGGGTGATCGACACCACTTTGCCGCCCATGTCCTGGAACTGGCGCGACAGCTGCGAAAGCTGTGGCAACTTGCCGAACTCGGAGAACATCAGCAGCACATCGCCCGGGCGCGCGGCGGACAGGTTGGCCAGCATCAGGATCGGATCGGTATGCGGCACCACCAGCAGGCCGAGCAGCGACAGCCGCATGGCGAATTCGCGCGCGTACAGGCCGTCGTCACCCAGGCCGTACACAAACAGCTTGGGCGCGCCGTCGAGCAGCTGCACGATGCGCTCGATCTCCTCGCGTGGGTTGGCCTGGCGGGTTTCTTCCTCGGCCTGGGCCTTGCTGCGGCGCAGGGCGTCGCCCAGGCGCAGGTAGTCATCGCTGATGTCTGGTTCGGCGGGCGCCTGCTGTGGGTCGGCACCGGCGCGGGCGACGTCCTCGCCGATGGAATATTTCAGGTCCGGGTAGCCCTTGAAGCCGAGCTTCTGGCTGAACTTGACCACGCTGGACTGGCTGATGCCCAGCGCGCTGGCCAGCTGCTGCGAGGAGTAGTCGCGCAGCAGGTGCGCGTTGTCGAGGATGAAGTCGGCGATGCGGCGTTCGATGGCCGACATCTGCCCGCGCTCGGTGCGGATTTTCAGCAGGGGCGGCATGCGGGGCGTCCGATGGTCGTGCGCTGGAGCATAGAGGACCGCGTTGCGGTTGGCGGCGTAGAGCAGAGTATGTGGTGGCTCGGGCGGGTGCCAGCCGCGAAGGGGGCACGGAGTGGGGCAAAAGCAGGAGCAAGGGCATCCACGCATGGCGTGGATCTACCCGGAGCTGCCGTTGAGTCCGCCTTCAAGCGAGCCGAGCACCGCAGGTCCGGCGAGGGCGAAGAGGCGCGGGTGTCTGAGCGCAGCGAGTTCCGCGCCGTCCCTCGGCGGACCGAGGAGCGCAGGGCACCGGCGTGCGCAGCACGTCGGCTCGCGGCCGGCGGAGCGTTTCTTTTGGTTACTTTTCTTTTCGCGAAAAGAAAAGTAACGCCCGACCCAACGTCAGTTGTACGCCAAGCCAGCCGCAAGGCAGAAATCAACCCAGCATCTCCAGCCCCCGCACTTCGGTGACGCCCAACCCCGGCACATCGCTGATGCTGATCTCCGACTCGTTGAAGCGCACCCCGCCGCTGACCGGGTCGAACTGGCCCAGCGATGGGCCGTCGAGGTCGACCTTGGTGATCACATCGCTCTTGGCTACCGCCAGGTGCACCGCTGCGGCCACGCTGATGCTGGATTCGATCATGCAGCCGATCATGCACGGCACGCCGTAGATGCCGGCGATGTCGGCAATGCGGATTGCGTTGGACAGGCCACCGGTCTTCATCAGCTTGATGTTGATGATGTCGGCGGCGCGCTGCTGGATCAGGTCCATCACCTGGCTCGGACTGAACACGCTCTCGTCGGCCATCACCGGGGTGTTGACCCGATCGGTTACGTACTTCAGGCCGCTGATGTCGGCGGCCTTGACCGGCTGCTCCAGCAGTTCCAGCACCACACCTGCATCTTCCAGCGTGCGCATCGCATGCACTGCCTGCTTGGCGGTCCAGCCCTGGTTGGCATCCAGTCGCAGCAGCGCACGGCCTTCGACGGCGGCATGGATCGCCTTGACCCGTTCGATGTCCACGCCGATGTCCTTGCCGACCTTGATCTTCAGCGACTCGAAGCCGCGTTCGATCGCCGACAGCGAATCGGCCACCATCTTGTCGATGTAGTCCACGCTGATGGTGATGTCGGTGGTGATCACGGGGTCGCCACCACCGAGCATCTGGTACAGCGGCGCGCCATGCAGCTGCGCCCACAGGTCGTACAGGGCGATCTCCACCGCCGCCTTGGCGCTGGTGTTGCGCTCCATCGCGGTCTGCACCAGCGTGCACAGGCGGTTGAGGTTGACCACCTCCTGGCCGATCAGGCGCGGGGCGATGAAGTGCCGGATCGCTTCGATGATCGAGCCGTGGGTGTCACCGGTGATCACCGCGGTGGCAGGCGCCTCGCCGTAGCCGGTGTGGCCGCTGTCGGTGCGGATCAGCACCACCACGTCCTCCACGGTTTCCACCGTGCGCAGCGCGGTCTTGAAAGGGGTCTTCAGCGGCACGCGCAGCATGCCCAGTTCGATGGCGGTGATCTTCATTCAGGGGTTCTTGGCACGCAGGCGTTGGATGTTGGTGATGCGATCGATGTAGCGGACGCTGTCGCTGGCCATCATCGGCTCCAGCGGGGTGACCGATACGCCATTGAGGTGGGCCTGCACACGCTTGCCGTCGGCGCCGAACCAGCTGCCGCCCGCGGTATCGTGGATCACCCAGGTGCGGCCATCGACGTGGCCGATGGCCATCATCACGTGGCCGGGGATGTAGACCAGGTCACCCACCTGCAGATCGCTGACGGCGCGGTCGCGCACGGCCTTGCCGTCCTTGGCGGTGAACGGCAAGCGGTCCAGCGCGGGACTGACCGCCTGTGCGCTGGTATTGCGTGGCAGCAGCACGCCGAAGCTGCGGTAGATCTCCGATACGAATCCACTGCAGTCGCGGGTGTCGTAGTCGTGGCCCCAGCCGTAGCGCTCGCCGAGGAACTTGAACGCTTGCTGCAGCAGCAGGCGCGGGGTCAGCTGCAGGTAGTCGGCGGCGGTGTCCTGCGAGCGCGGCAGCAGCGCCGGCACCAGCTTCAGGCGGCCATCGGCCTCGCGCACCGGCAGCTGCACCACCCACGAGGCGTGCGCCTGTTGCCCGTTCACCGGCTCGGCGGCGGGCCAGTCGGCCAACACCGGCAGGCGCACGCCCATGTCCAGCTGCAGGCGCGAGACACGCGGTTCCTCGGGTGTGTAGGCGGTGTGCGCTGTCGCGGCGGTGACGACGCGGTACGGGCCCTTCGCGCCGTAGCCGAGCACCGTGGCCTTGTCACCGCTGGCCACCGCGTCGGCTTCGATCCATGCGCTGTAGCGCTCGCTGTGCACGAACAGCCAGCGGCCGTCGGTGCTGCGGTGGACGACGGCAACCTTGTCGCCGGGGAACAGTGCCGACTCCTGGAAGCGGTCGATGTCGGTATCGCCGACGGTGCTGAAGACACGCTGGCGGGTGGGGAAGGTGCGCAGCGCGGCGCGCTTCACCACCAGGGCGTAGTCCGGCGACACCTGCGACGGAACTGCGTCGAGACCGAGGTTGGCTTCGATCGCGCTGCGCACGTCCGGTGCGATGGCGCGGCCCTTGTCGTCATACAGCGCCCGCGTGGGCCAGCTCGACAGCGTGGTGATGCTGTCACGCACCTGTGCCGCGCTGAGCTGCGCAGGCAGGGTGGCGATGTCCTGGATGTGCTTGTCCTGCGCGCGCATCCGCGCGTTCTGCGCCTCGATCTGCGCGCGGTCCAGGATAGGTGCGTCGGCATTGTCCAGCCGTGCCGCCCAGTAGTCCGGGGTGAGGTAGGCCTCGTGCAGGCCGATCACGTAAGGCAGCGCGGCGCCGGGGTCGGGTACAGGCGTGGCCGCCTGGGTGAATGCGGGTGCACCCAGCAGGCCCAGGGCCAGTGCCAAGGTCAACCGGTGCGGCCAGTGCCGACGCGGTTTGCGGGAAGCCAGGATCATGCGCTGCACACCCTCCTCGAATGCCTGTTGGAATATTTATTCCTTTTGGCCCCGAAAGCAAGAATAAATTATTGACCGGTCTCCCGGCCCGTGTTACACAGCCGTTACCACCCGCGCTTGGGAAGTGTCGCTGTGGATCCTGCCGTTCGCAAACCGTCTCTGCCTGCCGCTGCCGGCCTGTGTGCCGCGCTGCTGCTGTGGGCGTCGGCGGCACCGGCCGCGGATCCGCGCAGCGCCACTGATCGCGAACGCGAAACGCAGCTGATCGATCTGGTCGACCGCGGTCGTTTCAGCGACGCCGATGCGTTGCTGGCGACCGCAGGCGATGCTGCCGAAAGCGCGTTCCAGCGCGAGCGCATGCGCCGCATCAAACTGGATTTCTCCCTTGACCACGCCGCTGCCAAAGCAGCGGTACGCCGCTGGATTCCCGACCTGACCGACGAGGAATTCGCGCGCTGGGACCAGCTTGGCCTGCTCGAGCATCTCGACATCGATGGCACGCGCTGGTACTTCAAGCGCGCACCATCGAACCTGTTCCTGCTCAGCGATGAAGCGCGTGCACGCCGCCGCGCGGATGCGCCAATGCCGGCGCCGGGCCCCAACGAGGTGCTCAACGCGCATCACGCGCGTGTGGTTGTTGCCGCCGAACAGAGTGGCACGGCATCGGTGCTGCCGCAGCGCATCGAATTCACCCAATCGTTGACGGTCAAGGCGGATGCCGTACCGGCCGGCGAAACCGTACGTGCCTGGATTCCGTACCCGCGCGAGATTCCCGGCCAGCAGGAGCGCGTGCAGTGGATCGGCAGTGCGCCGGGCAAGGCACGAATCGCCCCGGCCAGCACCCAGCAGCGCACCGTCTACCTGGAAGCCAAGGCGGTGGCCGGGCAGCCGACGCACTTTGAAATCCACTATGCGGTGACGATCTTCGCGCTCCACACGGCAATCGATGCGACGAAGGTGCAGGCCACGCCGGATGATCCAGCATTGAAGCCCTATCTGGCCGAGCAGCTGCCGCACGTGCGCTTCACGCCGGCGCTGAAGCTGTTCTCCGACCAGGTGCTGCAGGGCGAGACACGCCCGTATGAAGTGGTACGCAAGCTGTTCGCCGCGGTCGACCGCATTCCATGGGCCGGTGCGCGCGAGTACTCGACCCTCAGCAACATCAGCGACTACGCGTTGCGCGCCGGTCATGCCGATTGCGGGCAGCAGACACTGCTGTTGATCGCCCTGCTGCGCATGAACGGCATTCCCGCGCGCTGGCAGTCGGGCATGGTGTTCTCCGACGATGGCAGCGGCTACAACAACCTGCACGACTGGGGCCAGGTCTACCTGGCGCCCTATGGCTGGCTGCCGATGGATGTGACCACCGGTGCGCTGGCCAGCGACACGCCCGCGCTGCGTGACTTCTACCTCGGTGGCCTCGATGGCTACCGCATCGCCTTCAACGACGATTTCGGCCTGGCGTTCGTGCCGGCCAAACAGCACCACCGCTCGGAAACGGTCGACTCGCAGCGCGGCGAGGCCGAGTGGTCAGGCGGCAACCTGTACTTCGACCAATGGAGCTACGACTTCCAGTGGCGGGTACTGCCAGCCGGGCAACGCTAGCGCGACACACCACCCCACCACCATTCAATTCTTGCAGGAGAGAGCAGGGGATGAAGGCTTACAACATCAAGCGGGCGGCCTTGTGCGTCGCCCTCGGCGCGTGCATGGCCACGCTGGCGCCCAGCGCATTCGCACAGGACGGAGCCGTGGTCGGCCGCCTGACCAGCGATGCCGGACAGGTGCCTGCCGGTGCCACCGTTACCGTGCGCAACCCCGCCACTGGCTTTGTGCGTTCGGTGCAGGCCGACAGCAAGGGCAGCTACCGCATTCCGTTGTTGCCGGTCGGCACCTATGACATGGAGGTCAGCCTGCCGGGTGGTGCTGCCAGCCGCGTCGGCCAGGTCACCGTTAGCCTGGGCAGTGCAACCACGGTGAATGTGCCGCTGGGCGCGGTCAGCACGTTGGGCACCGTGGAAGTACGCGCACCGCAGGTGGTATCGATGGTGGACGTGAAGTCCACCGAGTCGGCCACGAACATCACCCGCGAGGAACTGTCGCGGCTGCCGGTGGACCGTGACATCACCGCAGTGGCGCTGCTGGCGCCTGGCGCGGTGAAGGGCAAGGGCTCGCTGGGTGGGCAGGGCATCTCCTTCGGTGGTTCGTCGGTGGCGGAGAACACCGTCTACATCAACGGCCTGAACGTCACCGACTTCTACAACCGGGTCGGGTTCTCGTCGGTACCGTTCTCGTTCTACCAGGAGTTCCAGGTGAAGACCGGCGGCTACTCGGTGGAGTTCGGTCGCAGCACCGGCGGCGTCATCAACGCCGTCACCCGCTCAGGCAGCAACGACTTCAAGGCCGGTGCCGAACTGGTGTTCGAGCCGCGCGCCTGGCAGTCGCAGGCGCGCGACCGCTATGACGGCGACGGCAGCCGTTACATCACCGCCAGTCGTGACGACTACTCGCGCAGTGCGCTGAATATGTTCGCCTCCGGTGCGCTGGTGCAGGACCGGCTGTTCTTCTTCGGCATGTACGAAGCGCGCGACTACACGCCCAATTCGACCAATGATGCCGGTACCGTGTTCAACCGGGGTACCGCCGATGATCCGTTCTGGGGCGGCAAGCTGGATTGGCAGATCACCGACAACCAGATGCTGTCGCTGTTCGGATTCTCCGACAAGAGCGATACCGTCACCGACGTCTATCGCTACGACCATGACACCGGCACTGTCGCAGCCGAGCGCAACAACCAGATCTACAACACGGTGGGCGGCAGGAACTGGTCGGGCACCTACAGCTGGCAGGTCAACAACGATCTGACCATGAAGCTGATGTATGGCGAGAACAAGCGCAACCGCACGCAGAGCTCGTTGATGGACGAGAACTGCAACCGCGTGTTCGATAACCGCACTGCCAGCCAGGGCGTGCCTTCCAACCTGCAGGGTGACCGCAGCTGCACCAGCAGCTCGCAGCTGGAGTCGGCGCTGGATACGCGCAAGGCCGCGCGCGCCGACTTTGAATGGTCCATCGGCAACCATCTGCTGCGCTTTGGCCTGGACCGCGAAGAAAACACCTCCGACTACGAGCGCGCCTATCCCGGTCCCGGTGGCCTGCGCTACGACATCTACTACCGCACGCCGGGCAGTTCACTCAACGGCGGCACCGTGCCCGCCAGCGGCCTGGTCGCGCGTACCCGCCGCTACGAAGTGGCCGGTTCGTTCGAGACCATCAACTCAGCCTACTACCTGGAAGACAACTGGCAGGTCACCCCGAACTTCCTGCTCAACATCGGCGCGCGCGTGGAAGGGTTCGACAACAAGGGCGGCGACGGCGACAGCTATATCAAGATCGACAACATGATCGCGCCGCGCCTGGGCTTCGCCTGGGACGTTCGTGGTGATGGCACCACCAAGGTGTTCGGCAACCTGGGTCGTTACTACCTGCCGGTGGCCAACGTCATCAACATCAAGCAGGCCGGTGGATTCCTCGATGAGCGCACCTGGTATGAGTTCCTGGGCTACACCGGCGCCGCCAACAACGTGCCGAACCTGGGCGGCCAGATCGGTCCGGTCGACAATTCGCAAGGCGATGGCAGCGTCCCGGACCTGCGCGCCGAAGTGAACCGGGACATGGATCCGGTCTACCAGGATGAGGCGATTCTAGGCTTCCAGCACATGCTGAGTGAATCGTGGTCGGTTGCCGCAAGCGTCACCTACCGGCGCCTGAGCAACGCCATCGATGACATGAACATCACCGCCACCGGCCAGTGTGGTGCGATCGACGGCGTCTGGATCATGGGAAACCCCGGGCGCACGAACACAGTCTGGGGGGACACCAATTGCGATGGCAGCAACGATGGCTGGATCGACATCGACACCTCCAAGGAAGGCTGGGCGTTGTATGACGACGACGGCAATTACGTGGGGCAACGCGGCTGGGTGAAGCCCAAGCGTGACTACAAGGCGCTGGAACTGCAGGTCGATCGCGCGTGGGATGGCAAGTGGGGCTTCAATGCATCCTATACGCTGGCCTACGGCCGCGGCAACGCCGAAGGCCCGGTCAACTCCGATACCGACTTCGCCGACGCTGGCCGCACCGAGAACTTCGACAACCCATGGGTGAACTACCGCGGTTATGGCTATCTGGCCAATGACCGCCGCCATCAGTTCAAGTTCCGCGGCAGCTACGCGTTGACCGAGAATCTCAGCGTGGCCGCCACCCTGGGCGTGCAGTCGGGCAGCCCGATCACCCGCTTCGGTGCGGGCAATCCCTTCGACGACACCGACTTCCACAGCTATTACGTGTGTGTGTCCAACTGCCAGTCGACGGTCCCCTCCGAACGCGTGTTCGTGCATTCGCCGCGCGGTGGCGATGGCCGTACCCCGTGGACCTACGATCTGGACGTCAGCGTTTCCTACAAGGTGCCGATCCCCACTGACCTGCGCCTGAAGCTGGCGGTGTACAACGTGCTCAACCAGCAGCGCGTGGTCACCGTGGACCAGGACTACGAACCGCAGGACAGCATCGGCACGCCGAACCCGATGTATGGTTATGGCATGGGATTCCAGTCGCCGCGCTATGCGCAGTTGACGGTGACCTGGAATTATTGAGGATGCATCTGCGCGCCGCCCTGCGGGGCGGCGTGGCGTGATGAACGCCGTACCTGCCTGCGCGCTGCCTGACGGAGACTGACTTGTATCGTCTGTTGCTACTGGCTGCAGCACTGGCCAGCCCCACCGCCCCAGCAGGGGCGGTGGACACCGCACGCCTGGACGCCGACATCGCCTTCGTGGGCCGGCACGAGCACCTGCCGGGGCTGGCGATGGCGGTGGTCGAGGATGGCCAAGTGGTCTATCGCCACGCCGAAGGCGCGCGGGGTGACGGCGGCCGCATCGATGAAGACACGCTGTTCAAGATCGCCTCCAACAGCAAGGCGATGACCGCCGCGCTGCTGGCCACGCTGGTGGAGCAGGGCAAGCTGCGCTGGGACGACCCGGTGCAGCGCCACCTGCCGGCGTTCCGCATGCATGACCCGTGGGTGGGCGAACACCTGCAGGTGCGCGATCTGCTGATTCACAACAGTGGCCTCGGCCTGGGTGCCGGTGACCTGATGCTGTGGCCCGAGCCCAATGCCTTCACCCGCAGCGATGTCATCGCCGGGCTGGCACACCTGAAGCCGGTCACCAGTTTCCGCAGCGGCTACGCCTACGACAACCTGATGTACGTCGTTGCCGGTGAGGTGGCTGCGGCCGCCGGTGGCAAGCCCTATGACCAGCTGATGCGCGAGCGGGTGTTTGAACCGCTGGGGATGACCCGTTGCCAGGTGGGCGCATGGTCGGTGAAGCAGGTCGGCAATGTCGCCCAACCGCATATGCGTCGCGATGGCCGCAATGTGGTGGCCGGTGCCGATGGAACGCTCAGCCCCGATCTGACGTCGATGGCGGCCGGTGGCATCCGCTGTTCGCTGCGCGACATGACGCGCTGGATGCAGGTGCTGCTGGACCCGGCGCTGGCACCGGCGTGGTTGAGCGCCGAGCAACGCCGCATGCTGTGGACGCTGCACATGCCGATGCCGTTGGGCGAACGCCAACGCAAGTGGGACAACGCCCACTTCTATGGCTATGGGTTGGGCTGGCGGGTGTCGGACATGGACGGGCACTGGAAGGTCGCGCACACCGGTACGCTGTCGGGCATGTATTCCTCGCTGGCGCTGCTGCCGGATCGCAAGGTCGGCGTAGTGATGCTGTCCAACGGCGAGGCCGAAGAAGCCCGCACCGCGCTGATGCAGTCAACACTGAAACAGTTCAGCGCGCCGGATGACGCGCAACCTGTGGGGTACTACCTGGCCGAGCTTAAGGCCGATCGGGCCGCGCGTGCCGCCACGGGAAGTCGTGCGCCCTCCACCCGGGCGGCGCAACCGGCCGCCGCCACCGATCTGGCGCAATGGCAGGGGCGTTACCGCGATCCCTGGCTGGGCCCCGCCTCGCTGTGTCCCACCGCCAACGGCCTGCGCTTCAGCGTGGACAAATCGCCCGCGCTGCAGGCAACGGTGCAGCAGCTGCAGGGTCGCTGGCTGTTGCAGTGGGATACGCTGGAACCCTCGGCGCAGGCGTGGCTGAATCCCGATGCAGGCACGCCGACGCTGGAACTGCGCGCCATCGATCCGGAGATCGACTTCAGCTATGACTTCCAGGACCTGCATTTCACTCGTACTGGCGATTGCCCTGGCAGCGGCGGCCCACGCCGCTGAGCCGCCGCGCATCTCGCCCGCCACCGACACCACTGCGGCAGGACTGGTGGAGATCCGCACGCTGTCGCCGCGCATCGAGATGGACATCCGCTACGCCGGTGCCAACAACTTCACTGCTGCGCCCGTGCCCGGCTATGAAGCGCCCGCGTGTTATCTGCTGGCGCCGGTGGCAAAGGCGTTGGCCGCTGTGGAAGCCGACCTGCGCGCGCAGGGTTTTGGCTTGCGTCTCTACGATTGCTATCGCCCGGTGCGCGCGGTGCAGGCATTCATGGCCTGGGTACGTGATCCGCAGGAGCAGTCGCGCAAGGCGCTGCAGTATCCGGATCTGGACAAGCCGCAACTGCTGAGCGACGGCTACATCGCCGAGCGCTCCGGCCACAGCCGTGGTGCCACCGTGGATCTGGGCCTGCTGGATTGCCGCAGCGGGCGCTGTACGCCGATGGACATGGGCACCGATTTCGATTTCTTCGGCCCGCGCGCGCATACGCAGACGCCCGGCCTGGATGACGCACAGAAGGCCAACCGCCAGCAGCTGGTACAGGCGATGGCACGGCGTGGTTTCGCCAACTATGCGCAGGAGTGGTGGCACTACACGCTGCAGCCCGAGCCGGACTCCGGTACCGCCTACGACGTGCCAGTGCGGTAAGGGGGTGTCGGCAGGGCTGCGCCCTGCACCCGCCGAATCGACGGCAACAGCAACAACAACAACAACAACAGCAACAGCAACAGCAACAGCAACAGCAGAAGCGGGCTATCCGTGGGATGGCGGGGTGGGGCCGGTTGCGGGGGCCGCTGCAAGTACGTCCCTGTAAGCTCGGTCGCCGCATCCATGCGGCTCACGCCCCCGCAACCGGACCCACCCCGCCTTCGACAGATTTCCGCGATCTGTCGGAATGGCATTGCGTGCTCCTGGTGGGTGTCGACCTTGGTCGACACGGTAGGTCCACGCCATGCGTGGATGTTCTTCGTTCAATTGTCGAAATATTCGATTCGATGGAAATCCATCCACGCATGGCGTGGATCTACCACATACCGGGAACCTGTCGAAGGCGGGGGGGTGTCGGATTGCGGGGCATCCGCGCCATGGATGGCGCGGCTGAGCCTACAGGGACGTACTTGCGGCGTCCCCGCAATCCGACACCACCCCGCCATCCCACGGAACGCCCGCTGTTGCTTTGGCGGTTGCCGTTGCCCTGGCTTCGGCAGGTACAGGGCGCAGCCCTGCCGATACCCCTTACACTGGCCGCCTTCTCCTGCGTCCCCGCCCGATGAACCTTCCCCTGCATTTCGGCCTGCTCGGTACGCTTGAGGCGGGCCTCATCGCCCTGCTGGTCGGCCTGCTGGTGTATTTCCTGTGGCACCACCTGTGCCGGGTGCTGCGCTGGACCGTGGGCCATGCGATCGGCTGGTCGTGCGTGATCGCGGTGATCATCTCCGCCGGCATCGACGCCTGGAAGCTGTTCTACATGGGCATCGTGCGGCTGGAGTCGCCGCTGTATGCGCGCCTGTTCCTGTCCACCATCCACGATCCGAACGAGCTGGGCAGCCGCGTGGTGCTGGAGATCGCCGGTGCGCTCGCCGGTGTGGCATTGGGATGGGTGTTGTTCAGTTCGCGGTCATCGGAAAAAACCGTCGACTGACGCAGGTTTTTCGTTCGCTGCCGGTTAAATGCTGCAGCGCTGAATGCTCGTCTTACTACCTGCTCACTTCGCACTAACCACCGTGCTAACGCATGCGCCTGCGCCAGTGGTTAACCATGCGTGTTCGAGGGAATCGCGGCGCAAAATCGATTCAGAAACGCGGTGGCAGGGTAGGTGCCGTGCGGAGACAACGACCGCGCACTACCACCCTTCAGGAGACACCCCAGATGACTATTCGCAACCGCAAGCCCCTGATCGCCCTGATCGTCGCCGCCGGCAGCGTGTTGGCCATCCCGGCGATGGCGCAGTCGGCCAAGCAGCAGGCCGCGCATGCACAGAACGAAGCGGCACAGGCCCAGCAGGCGGCGGCACAGGCAGGCCAGGCGGCTGACCAGGCCACCGACGCGGCCGCAGCAGCCTCGGCGCAGGCCAACGGCGGTGGCCAGACGTGGGCCAGCATCGATACAGATGGCAACGGCACCATCAGCAAGAGCGAGTCGCAGGTGAATGCGGGCCTTGCGCAGGTGTTCGACCAGGCTGATGCCAACAAGGACGGCCAGTTGAGCGCCGACGAGTACAAGGCCTACGTGGCCGCCCAGCAGGCGGGTGCCGGCGCGGGTGGCACGGCCGCAGGCCAGGGTCGCTGATCCACGGTTGAATTCGGGACAACCGGTGCATGGGCAACCCGGGTGGCTTCGGCCACCCGGGTTTTTTTCGTCATCGCCGCGCCTGTATCCTAGGGCGATGAACACCTCCACGCCTGCGCCCTCGCGCGCCATCGGCCTGGTCGGTTTTGACGGTGATGACACGCTGTGGAAGAGCGAGGACTACTACCGCAAGGCCGAGCAGGATTACCTGGACCTGCTGTCGCGCTACATCGACGTCCACGACACCCAGACCGCCCGCCACCTGCTGGAAGTGCAGCAGCGCCACCTCGGCGTGTTCGGTTACGGGGTGAAAAGCATGACGCTGTCGATGATCGAAGCGGCCATCGAGATCACCTCGCAGCGGATCGAAGCCAAGGACATCCAGCGCATCCTCGACATCGGCCATGACACCCTGCGCCACCCGGTCGAGCTGATCGACGGCGTACGCGAGTCGGTGGCGGCCATCGCCGCGCAGTACCCGGTGGTGCTGATCACCAAGGGCGATCTGTTCCACCAGGAAGCCAAGATCAAGGTCGCGGCGCTGGCGGACCTGTTCCCGCGCATCGAGATCGTGTCCGAGAAGGACCCGGAAACCTATGCCCGCGTGCTGGCCGAATTCAACCTGCCGATGCAGCAGTTCGTGATGGTCGGCAATTCGCTGCGCTCGGACATCGAACCGGTGATCACCCTCGGCGGCTGGGGTATCCACACCCCGTACGCGGTGACCTGGGCGCACGAGACCCAGCACGGCGTGGCCGACGACGAACCACGCATGGTCAACGCCGATACCGCCTGGGACTGGCCGGCGGCGCTGGCGACGATCGAGGCCAAGGCCGCTGCCGCGGCCTGACACGGCGCGGCGGCTGCGGCAGAATCGAAGGATGAAACTGCCACTGCGCGCCCTGCTGTTGTCCCTGCTGCTGGCGCCGGCCATCGTGCTGGCGCAGCAGACCGCCGAACGTTCGGCGACCTATGAGGTGGATACCGGCGATGCCTGGGTCGACACCCAGCTGGCCGACATCAACCGCTACGCCGAGCGTTACCCCGATGCCTTCCTCGACGAGGTATCGCGCTACGCCGGTGTACCGCGCGGCTACATCGCCGCGCTGGCCACCACCCACCAATGGCAGGCCGGCGACATCTATTTCGCCTGTTTCTGGGCCAAGGCCAGTGGCCAGACCTGCCGCGACAGCGTGCGTGCCTTCAGCCAGGATCCCGACGGCGGCTGGGCCGAGGTGGTGAAGCGGATGCCGGCCAAGCCGCAGAACCTGCACTACCGCGCCGTGCGCCACGCCATCGTGGCCAGTTACGAGCACTGGGATCGGCCGATCACCCTCGATGCCACGCTGAAGCGGCAGTTGAAGCGGTAGCGCCGGGCCACGCCCGGCGAGCGCGCAGCGCGGCCCTGGGGTTCGCCGGGCATGGCCCGGCGCTACCGATGTTCTTCATGTTGCTCTGCGTATCGCCGCGGCCGCGCGCTCCGGCGACAATATGGGTCCGAGCTGTTCCCCGTTCCCGTAATCGAGTGACTGATGAGCGCCTCTTTCGTTTCGCCTGATGTGATCCGCCGCCTGTTCGCCCAGGCCATGTCCCGCATGTACCGCACCGAAGTGCCGTTGTACGGCACGCTGGTGGAACTGGTGGAGCGGATCAACACGCAGGTGCTGGCGCAGGACCCGGCGCTGGCCGCGCAGCTGCTGCGCAACGACGAGCGTGCCCGCCTGGATGAAGAACGCCACGGCGCGATCCGCGTCGGCACCCCGCAGGAACTGGCAACCCTGCGCCGCCTGTTCGCGGTGATGGGCATGTACCCGGTGGGCTACTACGATCTGTCGGTGGCCGGCGTGCCGGTGCATTCCACCGCCTTCCGCCCGCTGACCGCCGCTGCGCTGGCACTGAACCCGTTCCGCGTGTTCACCTCGCTGCTGCGCCTGGAGCTGATCGAAGACGAGGTGCTGCGTGCGCAGTCGGCCGAAATCCTCGCCCGCCGCCGCATCTTCACCGACGAGGCACTGGCGCTGATCGACCAGGCCGAGCGTGACGGTGGCCTGACCCAGGCCGATGCCGAGTGCTTCGTCGAACAGGCGCTGGAAACCTTCCGCTGGCATGGCGACGCCACCGTCGACCTGCCGACCTACCATGCCCTGCACAAGGCACACCGGCTGGTGGCCGACGTGGTCAGCTTCCGTGGCCCGCACATCAACCACCTGACCCCGCGCACGCTGGACATCGACGCTGCGCAGGCGGCGATGATCGAGCACGGCATGGCCGCCAAGGCGGTGATCGAGGGCCCGCCGCGTCGCGCCTGCCCGATCCTGCTGCGGCAGACCAGCTTCAAGGCGCTGGAAGAGGCCGTGCACTTCCCGGGCAACGAAGGCGGCGACGCCGGTACCCATACCGCGCGCTTCGGCGAGATCGAGCAGCGCGGCCTGGCGCTGACCGCCAAGGGCCGCGCGCTGTACGACCAGCTGCTGACGCAGGCGCGCGATGCCGACGGCGCGGGCAGCACCGGTGGCGACTATGGGCAGCGCCTGCAGGCGGTGTTCGCCAGCTTCCCGGATGACCACGACACCCTGCGCCAGGAAGGCCTGGGGTATTACCGCTACCAGCTGACCGACGCTGGCCGCGCCGCGCCGGAGCGCGTGGCCGATCTGCCGGCCGAAGTGCTGGTTGCTGCGGGCCTGGCCACGGCCGATCCGATCGTCTACGAGGACTTCCTGCCGGTCAGTGCCGCAGGCATCTTCCAGTCGAACCTGGGCGGCGGTGAGCAGCGCGCGTACGCCGCCCATGCCAATCGCGAGGCCTTCGAACAGGCGCTGGGTGCGGCGGTAAACGATGAGTTCGAGATCTACGAGCGCATCCAGGCCGAATCGCTGGCGGGCCTGCGCACCTGATGCGGAACACCCGCCGGGCATGGCCCGGCGCTACCAGGGTGCGATGTGGAACACCCGCCGGGCATGGCCCGGCGCTACCAGGGTGCGATGCGGAACACCGCCGGGCATGGCCCGGCGCTACCAGGGTGCGATGCGGCACACGCGCCGGGCATGGCCCGGCGCTACCAAGGTGCGATGCGGAACACCGCCGGGCATGGCCCGGCGCTACCAAGATGCGATGCGGCACACCCGCCGGGCATGGCCCGGCGCTACCAAGGTGCGATGCGGGGTAGCGCCGGGCCATGCCCGGCGAACCGGCAATACTCAGGCCTTCATGGTGCCCGTATCCAGCCACCGCTGGTGCCACGACAGCGCCTCCGGCAGCAGGTGCGGGGTGTGCTTGCCGTAACTTTCGCGGCTGGCGCGGTCGAAGTAGTCCTGCAGCTGCGCGCGGAAATCCGGGTGCGCGCAGTTGTCGATCAGCACCTGCGCGCGCTTGCGCGGGGTCAGGCCACGCAGATCGGCCAGGCCCTGTTCGGTCACGATCACCGACACGTCGTGCTCGGTGTGGTCGACATGGCTGGCCATCGGCACGATCGCCGAAATGGTGCCGTTCTTCGCCGTCGACGGGCTCAGGAACGCAGACAGGAAGCCATTGCGCGCGAAGTCGCCCGAACCGCCGATGCCGTTCATGATCCGCGTGCCCATCACGTGCGTGGAATTGACGTTGCCGTAGATGTCCACCTCGATCATGCCGTTCATGCCGATGCAGCCCAGGCGACGCACCAGTTCCGGATGGTTGGAGATTTCCTGCGTGCGCATGATGATGCGCTCGCGGTAGAACTCGATGTTCTCCTTGAACGTCTCGTTGGCCTGCGGGCTCAGTGCGAAGCCGGTGCACGAGGCATAGCTCAGCACGCCGTCGCGCAGCAGGTCGAGCATGCCGTCCTGGATCACTTCGGTGAACGCGGCCAGGTCGCGGAAACCACTCTTGGCCAGGCCGGCCAGCACTGCATTGGGGATGTTGCCCACGCCCGACTGCAGCGGCAGCAGGTTGGCCGGCAGGCGGCCGCGTTTCACTTCGTGCTGCAGGAACTCGATCAGGTGCGCGGCGATCTGCTCGCTGGTCGCATCGATCGGGCTGAACGGGCTGTTGCGATCCGGGCCATTGGTGCGCACCACGGCCACGATCTTGTCCGGGTCGCAGCGCAGCGCGGTCTCGCCGATGCGGTCGTTGGCATTGACCAGCGGAATCGGCTTGCGGTGCGGCGGCAGCGCGGTGCCGTAGTAGATGTCATGCATGCCGTCCACGCCGGCCGGCTGCCACTCGTTGACCTCGACGATCACCTTCTTGGCCAGGTCCAGCCAGGTCTTGTTGTTGCCCACCGAGGTGGACGGCACCAGCGAGCCATCCTCGCGGATCGCCGAGACCTCGACCACGGCGGTATCGATCTCACCGTAGAAGCCGAACCAGACGTGCTGGGCGACGTGGCTGAGGTGGATGTCGATGTAATCCAGCTTGCCCTCGTTGATGCGGTTGCGCGCATCCGGGTCGCTCTGGAACGGCATGCGCATGGCGATGCCATCGGCCTTGGCCAGCGCGCCATCGAGTTCCGGCGCGGTGGAGGCGCCGGTCATCAGGCTGATCTGGAAGGGCAGGCCCTGGGCATGCACCGATTCGATGCGGCGGGCCAGCTCAACGGGAACGGCCTTGGGGTAACCGGAGCCGGTAAAGCCGCTCATGGCCACGGTTTCACCGGGCTGGATCAGCGCGGCTGCGGCCTCGGCGGAGACCACGCGGTCACGAAGACGCGCGTTGGCGATGCGATCAACAGTCATGACGACAGCGTTTCTGGGGGGAATCCCGATTATCGGCCATCCCCTGCCGTACGGGGGGTTCTACCTTCGTGGAATGGTGTTTCCGGCAAGGCCTCTCCCATACCCGTCAGTTTTGTTTTGCAGTGCAGCGTGCAAAGTACTTTCGTACACCGCACGATGGCCCTGCATCCCGACGTGGGGGAGGGAGCAGAGCCCGCTGGCAGTTCGCTGCAAGCGGGCTTTTTTATTGCCTGTCGCCCAAGATGAATGCGCGGCCTCCATTATCGGTAGTGCCGGCCGCTGGCCGGCAACCCCAGCAACCTTCGGCGATATCGCAGCAAGCGGTCACAGCCCTTCGCCGTTGGCAAAGGGATGCGACCCCGCGAGAATCAGTGCATGACCCTCGCCCCCGCCGAATTGCCCGCCACCCTGCAGCCCCTCGTCCACCGCGCGCTGGCGCGCCTGGCCCAGGCAGTGCCCGATCCCATCCCGGCCGAACTGCAGCCGATGCTGGTGCAGCTGGCCATCAGCAGCGACTTCGCCCTGGACACCCTGGTGCGCCAGCCCGGCCTGCTGGCGCAGCTGGCCGCGCCGGGCTGCCCGCCGCTGCCGGCGCCGGTGCTCGACCCGCTGCAGCCCAGCGACTGGCCGGCACAGCTGCGACGCTGGCGCACGGCGATGTCCACCCGCTTGATCTGGCGCGACCTGGCCGGGCTGGATGACGTGCCGCAGACCCTGGCGGGCGCCACCGCGTTGGCCGAGGACTGCCTGCGCTTGGCGCTGGACGCCCTGCAGCAGGAATTCGCCCAGCGCCACGGGGTGATCGCCGATGACAACGGCCAACCGCAGCAGCTGGTGGTGTTCGGGCTGGGCAAGCTGGGCGGTGGCGAGCTCAACTTCAGTTCCGATGTCGATCTGGTCTACGCGTACGTGCAGGGCGGTGAATCCGACGGTCCGCGCGCGTTGGCGGCCGAAGAGTATTTCGCCCGGCTCGGCCAGCGCCTGGCCAAACTGCTGGATGAAACCACCGTCGATGGCTTCAGCCATCGCGTCGACCTGCGCCTGCGCCCGTTCGGCAGCGCGGGCCGCGTCGCGCTGTCATTCGCTGCGATGGATCAGTACTTCCAGCGCGAAGGCCGCGACTGGGAGCGCTATGCCTGGTTGAAGGCGCGTGCGGTGGCGGGCGATATCGCCGCTGGCGAGGCCTGGCTGCAGACCCTGCGTCCGTTCGTGTACCGCCGCTACCTCGATTTCACCGCGCTCGACGGCCTGCGCGAGATGAAAGCGGCGATCACTGCGGAAGTCGCCCGGCGCGAGATGCACGACGACATCAAGCGCGGTGCCGGTGGCATCCGCGAGATCGAATTCCTGTGCCAGGCGCTGCAGCTCATTCGCGGTGGCCGTGAGCCGGTGTTGCGTGAGCGGCGGTTGCTGGTCGCGCTGGATGCGCTGGTGGCTGCCGGGCAGATCGCCCGCGATGATGGCGCCGCACTGCGCGAGGCCTATCTGTTCCTGCGCCGGCTGGAAAACCGCCTGCAGATGCTGCGCGATGCGCAGACCCATGTGCTGCCCAGCGATGCGCTGGATCGCCAGCGGATTGCCGTCGGCCTGGGCTATGCCGATTGGGATGCGCTGCGCGAGGCACTGCGTGTGCAGCAGCAGCGCGTCAGTACCGAGTTCGGTGCGCTGCTGGCGCCACGCAAGGGCCAGGCAGCGCCGGATGCGCTGGCCAATTACTGGCGCAGCCTGCCCGAAGGCAGCAACGCGCCGCTGCTGGCCGAGGCCGGTTTCCTCGATGCCAATGGCGCCGATCAGTCACTGCGCGATTTCGCCCAGGGCACGGGCGTGAAGTCGCTGTCCGATGCGGCGCGTGCGCGCCTGGACCGCGTACTGCCGGCACTGCTGCACGCGGCCACCCGTTCACCGCAGCCCGATGCCGCACTCAAGCGCGTGCTCGGCCTGCTGCAGGCAGTGCTGCGCCGTACCAGCTACCTGGCGCTGCTGGACGAACAGCCCAGCGCGCTTGCGCGACTGGTCGACGTGCTGGCGCGCAGTGCATTGTTGGCCGAACGCCTGGCCGCGTATCCGCTGCTGCTGGACGAACTGCTGGACGTACGCGTGTCCGGGCCGATGCCCGACGCCGACGGCATGCTGGCCGAATGCCGGCAGGTGCTGCCAGTGGAAGATCCCGAATCGCAGCTGCGCTGGCTCAATGAAACTCGCCTGGCGTTGAGCTTCCGCATGGCCATGGCCACGCTGGATGGCCGCCAGGGCGCGGTCGACAGCACCCGGCAACTGGCCGAACTGGCGCAGGCGGTGGTCATCACCGTGTTGGCGATGGCCGAGGCCGATATGCACGCCGCGCACGGCGCTATCGCCGGCGGCCGCTTCGCGATCATTGGTTACGGCAGCCTGGGCGGCCTGGAGCTGGGTTTCGGCTCGGATCTGGACCTGGTGTTCCTGCACGATCACCCGCCGGGCGTGGAAGCCAGTGACGGCGCGCGCCCGCTGGAGCCGGGCCGCTGGTATGCGCGCCTGGCCCAGAAGGTGATGGCGTTGCTGGCTGCGGTCACCGCCGCCGGCCGCCTGTACGACATCGACGTGCGCCTGCGTCCGGATGGCGGCAAGGGCTCGCTCGTGTCTTCGCTGGCCAGCTACACCGAGTACCAGCGCGATCGCGCATGGACCTGGGAGCACCAGGCGCTGGTGCGCGCACGCGGCGTGGCCGGCGATGCCAGCCTGCTGCAGGATTTCGAACAGATACGTGCGCAGACCCTGGGCCGCGAACGTGATCGCGCAACACTGTATGCCGATGTGGTGAAGATGCGCGGGCGCATGCGCACCGAACTGGACCGCAGCGATGCCGCGCGGCTCGACCTGAAGCAGGGCGCGGGTGGCGTGGTCGACCTGGAATTCCTGCTGCAGACCGGCGTGCTGGCATGCAGTGCGCAAACCCCTGCATTGCTGCAGCCGCGTGCCACGCCTGCATTGATCGACGCGCTGGCGGCGGCGGAGTTCCTGCCCGAAGCCACCGCACAGGCGCTGCATGGCGCGCATGCCACGCTGCTGGAGGTCGGGCTGGCCTGCACGCTGGATCGCCGGCCGCGCTTGGCACCGACCACGCCGGCCATCGAAGAGGCGTGTGCGGCGATCCGCGCCGCGTGCATCGCCGCGGAGCTATCGTTCGCCTGACCGCCTGCAATGGCGGTAGCAGCTTTGGGTAGGTGCCGACCTCTGGCACCCACCGGGTCAATGGCTCGGCGATGGCCTTCCATTGGTAGGTGCCGACCGTTGGTCGGCACAATCCCTCAGCTGCGATGAACCCTGAAGAAGCGTGCCGACCAACGGT
>NZ_JBQOIF010000028.1:0-58575 GCF_052665395.1 Stenotrophomonas sp. 3(2025)
GCGGTGTCGGATTGCGGGGTGTCAGCCGCATGGATGCGGCTGCCAAGCCTACAAGGACGTACTTGCGGCGTCCCCGCCATCCGACACCGCCCCGCCCCCCACGGAATACCCGCTGTTGCTGTTGCTGTTGCTGTTGCTGTTGCGGTTGAGGTTGCCGGCCAGCGGCCGGCACCACAGCAGGTGCAGGGCGCAGCCCTGCCGAACCACCCTCAACGCAGACGGATCAGCAGGCTGCCACCGGCGCAGATCGTCGCCAGCCACGCCACGCCGTGCCAACCCCACTGCGCCAGCGCCAGGCTGCCCAACGCACCGCCGCCAGCCATGCCGATGAACATGCCGGTGAACAGCAGTGCATTGAGGCGACTGCGCGCCGGCGGCACCAGGCCGTAGACCAGGGTCTGGTGCGCGACCAGCGCCGACTGGAAACCGAAGTCGAACAGCAGCGCGCTGACCACCAGCAGCGGCAGCAGCGCCACGGCCGGCAGCCACGAATCAACCAGCAACAGCGCAAAGCCAACCAGGGCGATGGCAATCGCCAACCGCGCGACCGCAGGGCTGCCCAACCGATCTGCAAAACGACCGGCAACCGGTGCCGCCAATGCACCGGCAGCACCGGCAATGCCGAACGCACCCGCGGCGGCACTGCCCAGGCCCAGCCGTGCGTGCAGCATCAGCGCCAGCGTCGACCAGAACGCACTGAAGCCCACCGCCAGCAGCGACTGGCTGGCCACGGCGCGGCGCAGCTGCGGCTGCTCACGCCAGAGCGCCAGCAACGAACCCAGCAGCGCCGGATACCGCAGCGTACTGGTCGCAGCGAAGTGCGGCAGTGCGCGTGCCATCACCGCCCCCATCGCCAGCACCGAAAGCGCAGCGAGGCCGAACTGCACGCGCCAGCCCCAGGCTTCGGCCACCACGCCGCTGACCACGCGCGACAGCAGGATGCCCAGCAGCAGGCCGGTCATCACCCTGCCCACCACCTGCCCGCGCTGCGCATCCGGTGCCAGCACTGCGGCGGCCGGCACGATGTCCTGTGCCAGCGTGGCCATCAGCCCCACCAGCAGGCTGGCAACAAGAAGCCCCGGCAACTGGCCGGCCAGGGCGGCCGCCCCCAAAGCCAACGCCAGCAGCACCGACTTCAGCAGGATCAGGTTGCGCCGGTCGAAGCGGTCGCCCAACGGAGCCAGCAGCAGTATGCCCAGCGCATAACCCAGCTGGGTCAGGGTCGGCACCAGGCCCACGGCACGCTCGCCCGCAGCCAGATCCTGCGCGATCAGGCCCAGCATCGGCTGGCTGTAATAGAGCGAGGCCACCGAAAAGCCGGCGCCGGCGGCCATTGCCACCACCAGTGATGGCGCGGGCGCAGCGCTGGGCGCAGAGACGATGGAGAGCGAAGGAGTGGGCATGGAGGACACCAGGGAGAGAATTGGAGCCTAGCGTGCCCACATTCGTGTATCGCCTGTAGTAGGCTAAATCACATACTTTACATACGCGACGCGCATGAATGACCTTGCATCAGGCGGCGACCGCCTGGACCTGCTGCGTACCTTCCTGCGCATCGTCGACAGCGGCAGCCTTTCGGCCGCCGCCGTGCAGCTGGGCACCACCCAGCCCACCGTCAGCCGTCGGCTTCAAGCCCTGGAACGGCAGCTGGGCCTGCGCCTGCTGCAGCGCTCTACCCACGGCCTGCTGCTGACCGAGGACGGCCAGCGCTGCCAACGCCATGCGCAGCGGGTGGTGGACGAATGGGAAGCGCTGCAGGCCGAGCTGCACGGGCAGACACAGAGGCTCAGCGGCCGCCTGCGGGTGATGGTGCCGCATGCGTTCGGCCAGGCGCAGCTGCTGCCCACCATGCTCGACTTCCTGGCCCAGCATCCACAACTGAGCCTGGAATGGATCCTCGAGGACCGCCGCCCGGACTTCATCGCCGAAGGCATCGACTGCGCGGTGCGGGTCGGCGCGGTCGATGAGCCGCGCGTGGTTGCCCTGCCCCTGGCCGAAGTACCTCGCATTGTCGTGGCCGCACCGTCGCTGGCCGATGCGGAGTCGATCACCACCCCCGAACAGGCGCAGGCATTGCCGTGGATCTCGCTGGTCACCTACTACCGCGAACGTCTGCTGCTGCACGATGCGCAGGGCCGTGCGCACACGCTGTCGATCACGCCGCGCCTGCTGAGTGACAACCTGTTCGTGGTGCAGCAGGCCGCACGTGCAGGATTGGGGGCCGCAGTGGTGTCGGCCTGGCTGGTGGCCGAGGATCTGGCCGAAGGCCGGTTGGTGCAGCTTTTAGCGGACTGGCAGGCACCACCACTGCCGGTGCATCTGGTGTTCCCCGCTGCGCGACAGCAACCGCTGCGCCTGCGCGCCTTCATCGATGCGATGAAAACCACGCTGCCGCAGCTGCATGGCATGCGGCCGGCACCGCGCTAGGCGCTACCGGCCGCATCACTGCGAAGCGTGGTCCTGCTTCGCCACGGCATTCCATGCAGCGACCTTTGCCTTGGTGTCGGCCAGCATCTTGTCCAGCGCCGCGCGATCGTACACATCACCGCGCAGGATCACGCTGTCGATCTTTTCGGTGGCAGCGATGTCCTGCAACGGGTTGGCGGTCAGCAGCACCAGATCGGCCGCCTTGCCCGTGGCGACGCCGCCATAGCGCTGCATCTGGCCGAACCAGGCCGGGCCCGAACGGGTCGCGGCCGACAGCGCCTGCGGTGCGCTCAGGCCTTCCTTCACGAACAGCTGCAGTTCCTGGTGCAGGCCGATGCCGGGGTAGTTGAACGAATTGAGGAAGCCGGCATCGGTACCGGCAATGATCGTCACTCCCGCTTCCTGCAGCAGCGGCAGCACCGCAGCCACCTGGTGGTACTGCGCATGGCGCGCCTCGATCTGCGCCGGGGTGGCCTTGGCCGCCCGTTTGATGCGCCAGGTGTAGGTCGCGCGCAGGCCCGGGCCGATATAGGCCAGATACGGGTCGTTGGCGTGGTCGTCCTGGTCGAGGAAGTCGAGGATGCGGCCACCGTTGAGGGTCGGCGTCACGAATACGCCACGCTTGGCGAAATCACGGTAGGCATGCAGCGCGGTTTCGCGATCAAAGCTGGCGTCGAGCCGGCGGTTGGCTTCGGCGCGATCGATGCGCCCGGCGCCGAAATCGGCCGCGATCTGCGCCTCGTCCTTGCTGCCAGCCTTGAAGGCATAGTCCAGATGCTCGATCGAGGCCAGGCCCGCATCCACGGCCTGCTCCACCGTCAACGCCATCGGAATGTGGCCCGAGGCCTTGAGACCCGCCTTGCGCGCCGCGCTGGCCGAGTACAGGAACAGCTCCGGCGTCAGCGTGCTGTCGGTGATCTTCACGAAGTCGACCTTGTCGTGCTGCAGGCGCTCGATCGCCTTGTCCGCGTCGGCCTTGCTGCCCACTTCGATGGTGCCCTTCCAGACCGGCTTGATGCCTTCGATTTTCGCACCGGAGGTCAGCAGGCGCGGACCGAACAGCGTGCCGTTGGCGATGTCGCCGCGCCACTGCAGTACCTGCTGCGGAAGATCACCGGAGCAATCGCGGATCGTGGTGATGCCATGGGCGATGTACAGCGGCAGCAGCGCCTTGTTCTCTTCCACCAGCGCCGGACCACCACCGAAATGCACGTGCATGTCCCACAGGCCTGGAATCAGGTACTTGCCCTTGGCGTCGATCTGCCGGCTGGCGCTCCACTGGCTGCGTAGCTGCGCATCGGGACCGACCGCGACGATGTCCTCGCCACGGATGACCACGCTCTGCCCGGGCACGCTGCGTGCGTGCTCGACATCGACCACCGTGGCGTTGCGGATCAGCAGATCGGCGCGTTCGGCGGCAGAGGCCGACAGCGGTGCAACGGCAAGAAGGACGGCAAGGGACAACGGATGGGAACGGAACATGGACGGCATCCTGGTGGGCACGGCAGCGTGCGGGTGGAAGGGGCGGGTGTCAGCGCGTCGCGCCATGCTGGCGCAGCAGGGTTTCGATGTTGGTGTAGCCGCGTTGCTTGGCATGCGCCAGCGGTGTTACGCCGTCGCCATCGGCAAGCTCGGGGTTGGCACCAGCGTCCAGCAGTAGCTGTACGATCTGCACGTGGCGCGGGCCGCCATCGCCAAGCAGGATCGCCTCCAGCAGTGCAGTCCAGTGCAGGCGGTTGACATGATCCACGGCCACGCCGGCGCGCAGCAGCGTACGCACGGTGGCGACGTGGCCGCGTTCGGCCGCAGGAATCAGCGCGGTACCGCCATAGCGGTTGGTGCTGCGCAGGTCTGCACCGTGGGCGAGCGTCAGCGCCAGGATCTCATCCAGGCCGCGCGCGCCGGCATACAGGTACGCGCTGTCCTGCATCGCGTCCTTGGCATTGACATCGGCACCGGCCTCGATCAGTTCCCGCGCCGCGTCCACGCTGTTGCCGTGGGTGGCCAGCAGCAGGGCCGTGCGGCCTTGGCCGTCACGCGCCTCCAGATCGGCACCCGCATCCAGTGCCTCGCGCACGGCGCGGGCATCACCGCGGCTGGCGGCATCGCGCAGCTGCGCATCGGCGTCGCTTCGGGACGTCGCCGTACACGCCGGGATGACCATGGCCAGCAGGCACAGCAGCAGCATGCGGGCCAATGCCGAACGGCGCTGCCGGGAGCGAGGGTGGTGCATCGTGACTCTCCTCATGCGCAATGGCGCCGACCATTGCCGGCCCCTGCCCTGCATGGTAGAAGTCGGCACGGGTATCCAGAAGTGAAATGTTCAAATGCAAGACAGTGCCAAATCGAATAGAACAGTGTTCGAACTGGACCTGCTGCGGGCCCTGGTGATGGTCGCCGACTGTGGCAGCTTCACCACCGCGGCCACCCGTCTGCATTCAACCCAGTCCACGGTCAGCCAGAAGATCCGCCGCCTGGAGGAGCTTGCCGGCCACCGCCTGCTTGAACGCAGCCACCGCGACGTGCATCCCACCGACGCCGGGCACACCCTGCTGGGCTATGCCCGGCGCATGCTGGATCTGAACGAGGAACTGGCCCAGGCCTTGGCCGGCGCCACCGTGGAGACCGCGGTGCGCATCGGCGTGCCGGAGGATTTCGTGAACCCGCAGACCACGCGCATGCTGGCCGCCTTCAGTCGCCGCCACCCGCAGGTCAAGCTGGAAATCAGCAGCGGCCTCAGCCGTGATCTGGCCCATGGCTTCGACCATGGCGAGCTGGACCTGGTGCTCGTCAAGCAGCGTCGCAACACCCGCCAGGCCGTGCACTGCCGGCGCGAACCGATGCACTGGATCGACAGCCTGCGCAGCAGCAGCCTGCAGCAGGACCCGCTGCCACTGGTCACCTTCCCGCCGCGCGGGCTGTACCGCGACGAGATGATCCAGGCCGTCGAGGCCTTGGGCCTGCGCTGGCGCATCGCGTTCACCAGTTCCTCGCTGAGCGGCATCCAGGGCGCGGTGGCCGACGGCATCGGCATCAGTCTGCTGCCACGGCGCGCGGTCAACCGCGAACACCGCATCATCGATGGGCAGCGCGACCTGCCCCTTGTCGACAACTACGAGATCGGCCTGCTGCATCGTGCCGATGCCGATGATGCAGTGCGTGCGCTGGCCAGCGAGTTGTGGCGCCAGGTGCAGCGCGAGCCGGAATAGTCGCCAGGGCTGCGCCCTGTACCGCATGGGTAGTGCCGGCCGCTGGCCGGCAACCTCAACGGCAACGGCAACAGCAACAGCAACAGCTGGTTTCCTGTGGGATGGCGGGGTGGGTGTCGACCTTGGTCGACCAGTAGATCCACGCCACGCGTGGATGCTTTTCGAGATATTCGATTTCCAATGGAGATTCATCCACGCATGGCGTGGATCTACTGGTTACCGGGAAAACTGTCGGAGGCGGTGCGGTGTCGGATTGCGGGGTGTCAGCCGCATGGATGCGGCTGCCGAGCCTACAGGGACGTACTTGCGGCGTCCCCGCAATCCGACACCGCACCGCCCTCCCACGGCATGCCGCTGTTGCTTCGGCTGTTGCTGTTGAGGTTGCCGGCCAGCGGCCGGCACTACCAGGTGCTACCGGGCACCGCCCGGGCGCTACAGCCAACGGCCGTCGACCACCACGCGTCGCTCGGCCGGCACTGCGGCCACCGCCGCCGGGCCATGGTCGGCACGCACCGCCACGAAGGTAGCCGGACGACCTTCTGCAATGCCGTATTGCGGCAACCCGATCACCTCCGCCGCATGGGTGGTGACCATGTCCAGCGCCAGCATCAGGTCCGCATCGGTGTAGAAACCCGACCGATAGCCCAGCAGCATCGCCCGCTGCAGCAGGTCGCCATTGCCATAGGGCCACCAGCAGTCGCGGATGTTGTCGTTGCCGGCAAACACGCGCACACCGGCGTCGTGCAGAGCACGCAGCGGCGGGAACGGATGGTCGCCCGGCGCATTGCTCATGATCGCTACGCCTGCGGCAGCCAAGGCCTCACCCACCTGCAGCGCCCGCGCCAACGGCACCTCGCCCAGCGCATAGGCGTGACTGACCGCCACCCTGCCCTGCAGGCCCGCCGCGCGTGTGCGCGCGGCGATCCTCAGCAGCTGCGCCAGCCCGGTCTCGCCCGGCTCGTGCAGATGGATGTCCAGACGCACGCCATAGCGCTCGGCCAGCCCGAACAACAGCGCAAGCTGGCCTTCGGCATCCCCGTCCAGCGTGCTCGGGTCGATGCCTCCAAGCACCTCCACCCCGGCAGCAATCGCCTGTTCCAGAATGGCCGCCGTACCCGGGCACGACATCACGCCGGCCTGTGGGAATGCCACCCACTGGATGCGCATGATGTCGGCACAACGCAGCGCCGCTTCACGCACCGCCTCCAGGTGACGCAGGCCGGTGCTGCCATCGATGTCGACGTGGCACCGCATCGCCACCGTACCGAATCCGCTGCACTGGCGGATCAGGTCCTCGGCACGATCGGCCATGGGTGCGGCGGTGGCAATCGCGGCCTTTTCCACCGCCAGACGCTCGCGCAGGCTGTTCACCGGCTGATGCGGATGCCAGCGGTCGCCGACGAAACTCTTGTCCAGGTGGATATGGCCGTCGACCAGTCCAGGCAGCAGGGTAAAGCCGGTCAGATCGACGCTTTCGGCTCCCTGTACGGCTGCATCGTCGCCATTGATGCCGGCAAACCGCCCATCACGGATGTGGAAATGCAGCGGGGCACCGTCGCGATCGACGCCACCATGGACGAACTGCAGGGTCATCAGGTTCTCCCGGAAAACCAACACTGGCGCCATCCTGCCCGCCGCCGCGTCCATCGGCCAACGAAATATCTGCATGCCATGCATTCACCGGCACGATGAATCCCGTCCGCGACCGTGCGCCGCAGGGACGCCGGATACACGCCTGAACGGGTAACATGGGCGCCTGTTTCCGCTGTGATGCCGCATGGGCCCGTCCGACCGCCACGATCGTCTGCGCCGCTGGCAGGCCGCGTCCCTGCTGGCCGCTGCCCCGATCGCCAGCCTGTCCGCCACCGATGCCAGCGCCAGCGCGCCCCTGCAGGCGCCGCCGGGCCAGCAGCGGATTGCCTCCGCCGCGCTGGTGGAGGTACTGCACCAGCGCGTGCTGGCCGGCCAGAGCGCCACCGCCACCCTGGAAAGCTGGTGCGCCGAGCACGGCCTGGCCGAGCAGGCCCGGGTCCGTGCCGTGCGTGTGCACGGCCAGGACAAGACCGCGCCGGCCGACGTGCTGCAGGCCCTGGGCGCCACTGCCTCCACGCCCCTGCGTTACCGGCGCGTGCAGCTGGCCTGCGGCAGCCGCGTGCTGTCCGAGGCCGACAACTGGTACCTGCCCGACCATCTCAGCCCGGCCATGAACCAGGTCCTGGACACGACCGACGAGCCGTTCGGGCGCGTGGTCGGTCCGCTGGGCTTCCAGCGCCAGACCGTGACCGACCAGACGTTCTGGCCGCCGCGCGGCGAAGGCGACCATGGTGTGATCCTGGAAGTGCGCGCGCTGCTGCGCGACCGCCAGCAGCAGCCTTTCAGCTACGTCATCGAGTCGTACCTCACGCAGGCACTGCCCTGATCCACCCGCAGATAGAGAAAGGCCCGGCAATGCCGGGCCTTTCGTTTTGCATCGCTTAACGGAACCGGTAATCCAGCTGCACCCAGAACTGACGGCCATACGGGTCGTAGTTGCCGACCGGATAGAACGGCCAACCGCCACCGTTCTTGTCCGCCGGCGGGCGGCTGTCGCGCAGGTTGTTGACGATCACGCCCACCGACAGGTTTTCGCCGAACTGGCGGAACACGCTGGCGTTGTAGGTCATGTACGGTGCGATGCGGCCACTGCCATCGGTCTTGGGCAGCGAGCCGAAACGGTTGCCATACAGCGTCGTGGTCCAATCGCCCTGGTTCCAGGTGACGCTGCCATTGGCCTTGCTGCGCCACTGGTAGTCATCCAGCGAATTGCGGATGTCGCGCACTTCGTCATCGGCGAACTGCTTGTACTCATGCTCCAGCACCAGGGTGTAGGCCAGGCGCGTGGTGAAGCGGCCATAGCGGCCCGCATCGAAGCGCCAGTTGCCCTTCAGGTCGATGCCGCGCACCGACTCCGATGCCGCATTGATCGGGTTGATCAGTACGCGGGTTACCTGGTCCGGCTGCACGCTGGCAGTGGAGGGGTTGCGGATCACCCGCGACAGCGCGTCCTGGCACAGCGACGAGCTGATGTCGCGCGCTTCACCGCCGAGGGTGCGGCCCAGCCGGCAATCGGCCTCATCACGCAGGATGCGGCTGGTGTCGAGGCTGGTCACTTCGTTGTCGATGTGGATGTCGTAGTAGTCGGCGCTGAAATCCAGCCCGGACAGTGGCGACCAGACCACGCCGAAGCCGTACGATTTGGCCGACTCCGGCTGCAGCTGCGGGTTGGCGCGGTTGCTGTAGTCGATCGACAGGCCGTTGTAGTCGCAGTTGTCATACGACTGGCCGGCGGTGCGGCAGCGCCAGTAGTCGGTCATGCCGGGGTTGTAGCCTCGGGTCTCGGTGGCGAACACATAGTTCATGTCCGGCGCACGGAAGCTGGTGGCCGCGGTGCCGCGAATCAGCAGGCTTTCGATCGGACGGAATTCGACACCGAAGCTCCAGGTCGCCTTGCCGATATGCTCGCCGCCGGCGCGGTACTGGTCGTAGCGACCTGCCAGGGTGGTGGTCAGCGACTGCAGCAACGGCAGCTGCAGTTCAACACCGGCCGCATAGCGGTCACGTTCGCCACCAGCACCGATGCCGGCGCTGGTGTTCCAGAATTCGCCGGTGCCCAAGCGCGGGTCCGGGCGGTTGCGGTAGCCCTGGCTGCCCGCTTCGACCACCGCGGCCAATGCGGCATCGCCACCGGGCAACGCGAACAGGCGGCCGTTGACCGTCGCGCTGAAGGTCTGCAGCCACGCGGCATTGCGGCTTTCCTGGTAGTCGGACAGGCGGCCGTACTCGTCGGGCGTCAATGGCTGGAACAGGCGCGCAGGGTCTGGTGCGTAGACCTCCACACCGTTGCGCACACCCAGCTGCGGGCCCAGCAGGTACTCGTTGATGCCGGCCAGCAGCACCGGGCGGCGCGTACGGTTCTCGTAGCGCGAGCGGCTGTAGACGGCCTCGTAGTCCCAGCCGCTGTCGCCGATCTGGCCACGCGCACCGACGTTGAACGACCACGAGCTTTCCAGGAAGCGATTGGCATTGCGCGGCAGGCCGCCGATTTCCTCCGGCGCGAAGCGGCGGTACCAGCTCTCCAGGTTGCCCGTGTTCTGGTTGTAGAAGTAGTTGCGTGACGAGGTCCAGGTGGGCGCGCGGGTATTGTTGTTGATCCGTGCGCTGCCCAGCGCGACATCCGCAAACAGGTCGGTGGTGTCGTTGACGTGGAAGGTCAGCAGGCCGTAACCGTTGAGGTTGCGCTTCTCGGTCTGCACGGTCCAGTAACTGGCAGCGGCTTCGTTGCTGCCGCAGTACCAGCCCTGGCGCGGGTTGTTGGCGCGCAGCACGCTGCCACCGTAGATGGACGAAGCCGCATCGCAGCCGGCGGTGCCCGGATCGATGTTGCGACCGGTGGCTGCATTGCGACGATAGGCGACGGCCGTCGGCTGCGGCGCCTTGCCGGTGGGGTCATCGTCCAGCGAATCCATGAAATCGCGCTGGCGCGCATGGATCGCCTTGCGCACGTCCAGTTCGAAGCCGAACAGGCCTTCCCAGCGGTCGCCCGAGCTGCCTCCCACAACCTGCACGCGCTGGTTGTCACCACCGCCCTGCTGGGTGCCGCCGGCACGCACGTTGACGTCCACGCCGTCGAAGCGGTCCTTGAGGATGATGTTGACCACACCGGCGATGGCATCGGAGCCATACACCGCAGATGCCCCTGCGGCCAGCACCTCGATGCGCTCGATCAGCGCACTGGGGATGTTGGCCAGGTTGACCACGTTCACCGAGCCTTCGTAGGCCAGCGGATAGTCGGCCTGACGGCGGCCGTTGACCAGCACCAGCGTGCGGTTCGGGCCCAGGCCACGCAGGTTGATGGTGTTCGCCGCCGGTGTGAAGGTATTGCCGAAGTCCTCGCCCTGCACGTTGCCGGTGTTCTCGGTGAGCGCGCTCAACGCATCGAATGCATTGCGATAGCCCTGCGCATCGATCTGCTCGCGGCTGATCACCGTGACCGGCGACGGCCCCTCGACACTGGCACGCGGGATGCGCGAGCCGGTGACCTTCACTTCCTGCAATGAGGTGGGTGCGCTTTCCTGCGCGAAGGCCGGCAACGAGGCCAGCATCAGGGACGACAAGGCAAGCACCAGCGGACGCGGGCGCAGCGCCAGGGAAGAGGCGGACATGGGCTTCCTGGGGGAGTTGGGCGGGTGGTCCGGGGCGCTGGCGACGGTGCGCGCATAACGATCCCGTAACGAAAGTGTCCTGAACGGATGGTTGCAACGGAAATGACCAGGCTTGATGGCGTTATGCCTGAACCGAATCAGACCGCAGCCAGCGACCGCGCCGCATTTACAACTTCTTTCATTGTTCCCCCTCGCCGGCCTGCGGCATCGTCCCACCCCATGAACCGGTATTTCCCTACTTCCCTGCCACCGCTGCGGCCGGTGCTGCGCCGCCACCTCCTGCTGCTCCAGCACGGGCCTGTGGTGCTGCGGCCGTTGCAGCGTTCAGACCTTTCCGCCTGGCGTCACCACTATCGTCAGGTCGAACGCAGCGGCAACCCGCCTGACCATTTCGATGCCGAAGCCCATTTCCTCTGCGGTGTTCAGCGTTCGCAGCTGCAACACGACAACGATCAGTTGCTGCTGGGCAGCTTCGACGCAGCGGGTGAGCTGCTGGACCAGTTGAACCTGCGCCTGCATTGCGCGCATGCGCGCAGCGTTGAACTGCGTTGGCTGCATGCCGCAGGCTGTCCCCAGCGGCGGCAGCTGCACGCTTCGTTGCAGGCGCTGTGCACGTTCCTGTTCGAACAGGTGGGAATCCGTCGCCTGTTCGTGCTGCTGCCGCCCGATGCAGGCAGCGCGCTGGTCGCTACCCTGCAGGCGATCGGCTTCGAGCGCGAAGGCCTGCTGCGCGACCACCACCTGGATGTCGAAGGCTGGCAGGACCGCCAGCTCTACGCCCTGACAGCCCCTGCCTGGCGGCAACGGCAGTCAGCAGAGAACTAGCGCACCCGCTCCAGCGAAGCATCCGCGCCGGTCAACACGCTGCAGGCATGGTCCTGCAGCTCCTCGGCGCTGGCATCGTTGTCGCTGCCGGGATCCAGCTGCGTGGCCAGCAGGATGAAACCCGGCGCGCCATGCACGTCCTCGTGCCCCGCCACCAGCAGGCTCCATTGGCCAACCCTGTCCACACCGCTCAGGCCATAGGCCAGCAGGTTGAGGGGATTGGCAGTCAACGCCTCGCCCGGCAGCAACCGCGCCTGGTATTGATGGCCGCGCAGCCGTACCGGCAGCGGTGCCCACTGCGTGCCGAGGGCCGCGCGATTGTCTTCCAGCGCCCGCAGCACGTCGGCGCGCAGGCAGTCGACGTGGATGTGCAGCTGGTGCTGCGAACGTCCATGCGGCGAGTTCAATGCCAGGCTGGCGACGCTGCGCGGCAACCGCTGGCCAAGTGCCTGCTCGGTACGAGCGCGGGCCTGCCAGGCGGCAGCAAAGTAATTGGGTGCCCCGCGCCGGTACAACGCGGGACTTTCGATGCCACTGACCTTGTCCAGCGGCATCAGCAGGAACTGATAGCGGCCGTGCGCGTCCTTGACCAGCACGTCGCGGTGATCAACGGCCGGGCGCACCTGCAGGCAATCGCCGCGTGGCGACGGTCCGCCCTGGCAATCACGTTCGATCAGGCGCCACAGCGCATCCGAATGGGCCGGTGGCGGCACAGGGGGCACGCTGGCACAACCGGCCAGCAACAGCAGGGGCAGCAACAGAAATCGCACGGCAACAACTCGCAGGATCAGGCGCGCAGGCAGCGCCGCGCGCCATTCTAGCCAGTGGGATGTGGCAATCAGTAGGTGCCGAACGGCACTTCAACCACGACCGGGGCGCCGGCAGGCAGCACCTGCAGGGTGTACCGGTCCAGTGCGCCGTCATCATCGGCCAGCGGCTGACGGTGGAACTGCAGGCGATAATGGCCCTCGCCCACGCGCACCTCGGTGCCGTCGGCAGCCAGCGCGGCAGCGTCGGGCAGCAGCAGCCCGCCCAGGTCGCTGTAGGCACCGGCAACATCGGCGAAACCATAATCGGCCAGTTCATCCACCCGCTGCATCGCATAGACATGCGGCAGATACGGGCGCGCGGGGCTGCGGCCGTTGCTCAGATCGGTCACCCCGGCCTGCGGCAGGTGGTACTGCTCGCGCAGCGCGGCAACACCCAGCGACTCACTGGCCACCTGCAGGCAGCACACCGTGCGCTTGCCTTCACGGTCGAGGATCGCGAAGCGATCACCACGGGTTGCGGCCTGCGGCAGCATCGCGAACGCCAGGTTGCGCTGCGCCGGCTGGTAACCGGCTTCGGTCTGCAGGTTGCGCCAGCCACCAAATACCGGCGCTTCGGCCGCCGGCGCTGGCGCCGGTTCGGCAGCCATGGCTGCCACTGCCATGCAGAGCAACGACAGCACTGCCGTCGCCTTCACTGCGTTCTGCCTGCCACGGAAACTGCCTGACCTCATACCGGACCCAACACCTGCACCGGAGGGGCCCGGCCTGCCCGCCGGCACGTTACCGGCAACGCCGGCCACTATGCAGTGCGGCGGCCGCGCGGGCAATGACCCGAACGCTGCCGGGTTTCGCGCGGTCAGTGCTATCGTGCCGCCAATCCCCTGCGCAGGAGCGCCCGCATGACCATCCGCCTGACTCTGTTGCTGTCCGCCTCGGCCTTGTTGCTGTCGGCCTGTGTCAGCACTCCCGGCCCGGAGGTCAAGGGCAGTGGCCGCTGCGATGCCAGCCAGCTGGGCTGGGCCATCGGCCAGCCGGCCAACGAGCCGAACATCCGCCGCCTGTCCAGCGAAAGCGGCGCCGGCATGGTCAACCCCATCGGCCCGGCCACCATCACCACCAAGGACATCCGCCAGGACCGCCTGCGCGTGTTCGTGGACAAGGACAACATCATCACCGCCACCCGCTGCGAGTAAGCGCGTCACGGCCGTTGCGCAGAGCCGGGCTTGCGCCCGGCTCCATGGTTCAGGGCTCGGTGTAGGCCGAGCACTCCGGCAGCGGCTGGTCCGGCTGGTACGCCCCTGACGTGAAGCGAAAGGTGCGCGTGTAGCTGCATTGCGCATCCTGTTCGGTGCGCAGGTCCTTCTTCGTCAACCGCCCCTTGGCCAGCGAGTCCCGCTGCGGTGATACCCCGGCTGGATAGTTGGTGGCCCCGGCCTGGTAGCGCAGTACGGGCATGTCCTGCGCTTCGGCTGCCAGCGCAAGTTCCGCATCGAAGCTGTACTCGTCATGGCAGGCGCCGGCACGCTGATCAAAATCGCGCTCGCTGAAACAGGCCCGGATCATCTTGTTGGCCGACCACGCAACGGACAGCACGTCGGCGTCCACCTGGATGCCATCGTCGAGATGACGGATGCGCGCCAGGTGCAGGGTCGATGCGCTGGCACCGCCGCCGGAATACATCGCACGGGCCTCCACCAGACCGCCGACAAGCACGTTCTGCAATGCGGCCTGTTGTGGATCGGCCACGGCCTGGGCTGCCCCGGCGCCGGGAGCCAGGCGCACGATGAAGGGCCAGACCCGCAGGTCGCCATCGTCAACCACGTCGATGGGCACGTAGCGCATCTGCGGCTCGCCTTCAGCATCCGCGCGCTCGGCAACTTCCAGCGAGGCCGGCTGGTCTTCGCCCGCTGAAGGCAGCGCCTGCACGCACCACTGGCCATCAGCAGTGCAGTAGCGCTCCGGGCCGTCCGGTCCCTGCCCGCCCTGCAGCAGCAGCGTCTCCAGCCGGTTGCCTGCCGCGTCCCGTTGAACGGGCGCAACGTCCGCCGCTGCAGGCAACGACGATGCCAGCAGCAGTACGGACAGCACCGCGTAAGCCATGCGCGTGGAAACCATGATCATCCTGTGCGCACCGGCACGTCCTTGCGAGGGGCCGATGGTAGCGCAGGCGCCACGTTGCGGCTCAATGCCCGTCGCAGTCGCAGCTGCCCCACCCTCTCGCCTTCGACGTCTGGCCGATGCCGGGGTTGAAGGTATTGCTCGGGTCCAGCGTGCGGTAGAAGCCGGCCAGCGCCGGCTTGGCCGGATACAGGTGGCCGACGTTGTGCTCGGCCGGGTACTCCGCGCCGCGCTGGTCCAGCAACGCCCACATCGCATGCTCGATGGCCATCGGATCTTCCCCCTTGCGCGCGATGTAGTCCTGGTGGAACACATGGCACAGGAAATGGCCGTAGTACAGCTTGTGCAGCAGGCGCCCATCAATATCGGCCGGCAGCTGCTCGAACCAGTCGGCGTCATCGCGGCGCAGCGCAATGTCCAGCGCGACGATGTCCTGCACCTGGTCGCGATGCACTTCGCGGTAGCGTACCGCCGCACCGGCCACCGCGAAACGATGCAGGAAGGCCTTGCGCCCTTCGTCCGCCGTGCAATGGAAGTAGCCGCCTTCATGGTCGTTGAAGAAGCCGCGCAGCCAGGCCTCGGTGGCAGCCGCATCCTGTGCGGACACCTTCAGGAGCAGGTGATGCTCGTAACGCTGGCGGAACTCGCCCATGCGCTTGGGCAGGTGCGAGGGCAACAGGCCGGTCAGCGCCTGCATCATGCGGTCGGTGACACCGCGCAGGCCCAGCCGCTCAAACCAGCCATCAACCCGGCTCTTCAGTGCGAATGCGGCCGGAACGCGCGCGGTACCGAGCGTGTCGATCAGCAGGAAACTGTCCTTGCCGTAGCGCTCGCCGATGTCATAGGCATCCCGGTGGATGTACTCGCCGGCGATGGGCAGGCGCTCGAAGCCGGTCAGCAGCTGGCGGCGGATCGCGGTCAGGCTGTCGGTGCGGTTGCTGCCGATATAGAAGACCTCGGCAGCCTCCTTCTCGAAGGTATCCAGGCGCACGGCGAACACCGCCAGCTTGCCGGCAGATCCGGCCGCCTCGAAATGGCGACTGGGGTCGGCGTTGAAGCGTGCCGGGGTATCGGCATCGACCTTGCGCACTTCCTCGGCATAACGCGGATCGGAGGCGGCACGGCCATCACCGTCGCTGACATCGGCAGCGCTGTAGTCACCGCTCTGCAGGCGTTGCAGGATCTGCTCGGGCGTATCGCCCAGCGCGATGCCCAGATGGTTGACCAGTTGCAGTTCACCCCGCGCGTCGACCTGCGCATACAGCGCCAGTTCGGTATAGGCCGGGCCGCGGCGCACCAGCGCGCCACCGGAGTTGTTGCAGATGCCGCCCAGCACCGAGGCGCCGATGCACGACGAGCCGATCACCGAGTGCGGCTCGCGGCCCAGTGGCGCCAGCGTCTGCTCCAGCCGGTCCAGCGTCGCGCCGGGCAGGCACAGCACCTGGCGGCCTTCATTCAACAGCTGGATGCCGGTCAGGCGCAGGGTGCTGACCAGCACGATCGGCCGGCCGTAGTCGTCGCCGTCCGGGGTGGAACCGCCGGTCAGGCCGGTATTGGCCGCCTGCAGGATGATCGCGGCCCCGCCCTGCACCGTGGCCTGCAGCACGTTCCACAATTGCAGCAGCGTGCCCGGGCGTACCACCGCCAGTACCGGGCCATCACCGAAGCGATAGCCGCGACGAAAGCGACGGGTGGCCTTGTCGCCGGTCAGTACGTGGCGGTCCCCCACCGCGGCACGCAACTGTTCCAGCACCGTATTGCGATCACTCATGGCAGGCGCACCAGCGAATCACGGCCGATGTCGGCAATGCGATGCGCGCCGGTCAGGGTCATCGCCACGCGCATTTCCTTGGCGATCAGGTCCAGCAGGTTGGCCACGCCGGCCTCGCCCTGCGCGGCAAGAGCGTAGACGAACGCGCGGCCCAGCAGCACGGTGTCGGCGCCCAGCGCCAGCATGCGCACCACGTCCAGGCCGGTGCGGATGCCCGAATCGGCGAGGATCTTCAGGTCACCCTGTACGGCGTCGGCGATGGCCGGCAACGCCCGTGCGGTGGACAGCACGCCATCGAGCTGGCGGCCGCCATGGTTGGAGACCACGATGCCATCGGCGCCGAACGCCACCGCATCACGCGCATCGTCCGGGTCGAGGATGCCCTTGATCACCATCGGGCCTTTCCAGAACTCACGGATCCACTCCAGGTCCTTCCACGAAATGGACGGATCGAAGTTGCTGCCCAGCCAGCCGATGTAGTCCTCCAGGCCCGTTGGGTTGCCACGGTAGGTGGAGATGTTGCCGAGGTCATGCGGGCGTCCGCGCAGGCCCACGTCCCACGCCCAGCGCGGATGGGTGATGGCCTGGCCGATGCGGCGCATTGCAGCGTTCGGACCACTCATGCCCGAGTGTGCGTCGCGATAGCGCGCGCCCGGCACCGGCATGTCGACAGTGAATACCAGAGTGGTTACACCGGCCGCCTGCGCGCGCTCCAGCGCATTGCGCATGAAACCGCGATCGCGCAGCACGTACAGCTGGAACCACATCGGGCGCTGGATCGCCGGGGCGACTTCTTCGATCGGGCACACCGACACCGTGGAAAGCGTGAACGGAATGCCGCGGCTGTCGGCTGCACGCGCGGCCTGCACTTCGCCGCGACGGGCATACATGCCGGTCAGGCCGACCGGTGCCAGTGCCACCGGCATCGCCAGTTTCTCGCCGAACAGCTCTGTTTCCAGGCTCAGGTCGGACATGTTGCGCAGGACGCGCTGGCGCAGCGCGATGTCGGACAGATCGGACACGTTGCGCTTCAGCGTGTGCTCGGCATACGCGCCACCATCGATGTAGTGGAACAGGAACGGCGGCAGCCGGCGTTCGGCTGCGGCACGGTAATCGGTGGAGGCGGAGATGATCATGGGGTCAACCGTGTGGGGAAGGTAGACGTGAAGCCCGCGCACGCCGGGCTTCGTTGTCATCGAGGGTGCGCAGCGTGGTGTGCACGAACTCGAGGTGGGCATGCGCGGCGGCGCGCGCACGTTCGGGGTCGCCGGCCAGCACCGCATCCATCATTTCGCGATGCTGGTCGGACAGCGGCGAGAAGGTCCTGGCCGAGGTGTAGAGCTTTTCGCGGCTCTGCGAGATATTGGTCTGCAGCAGTTCGAACAGGCCGCGCATCACCTGCAGCAATACCAGGTTGTGCGAGGCCTCGGCGATGGACAGGTGGAAGGCCGCATCGGCCTGCGCCTCACCGGCGGGGTCGTCCTTGCCATGCGCATCCATCATGGTCTGGAACGCCTGGGCGATGCGTGCGCGGTCCTCGTCGGTGGCGCGCAGCGCGGCGTGCCAGGCCGTGGCGCCTTCCAGCGCGTGGCGGATTTCCAGCACATCGAAGCGGTATTCCGGGTCCCCCTGGAACAGCGGCAGGTACGGCACCAGCGGTTCATCCAGCGCCTGCCGCGCACGTGCGGCGGGCTCGCTCACGTAAGTGCCACCGCCTACCCGCGCGGTCAGCAGACCATGGCTGGACAACTGCGCGATGGCCTCGCGCAGCGCAGTGCGCGAGACCCCCAGCTGAACGGCCAGCGTGCGCTCGGCCGGCAGCCTGTCGCCCGGCTGCAACTGCTGTTCCTGCACCAGCGCACGCAGCTGCGCGGCCACCTTGTCCGAAACCCGTTGTGTGCTCATGGCGCCATTGTGGCCCGAAGCACGCCGCTGTTGGTCGGCCTGTACTGCATGGCTCAGGGAATCATCCAGGTCAACCAGTAGGCCTGGGCCAAGGTGATCAGGCCGACCATCGTGGTGAAGATCAGGCTGTGCTTGACGGTGAAGCGGAACAGGTCCGACTCCTTGCCGGCCAGGCCCACCGCCGCGCAGGCAATGGCTATGGACTGCGGCGAGATCATCTTGCCGGTGACACCGCCGGTGGTGTTGGCCGCTACCAGCAGCACGTCGGACACGCCGATCTGCTGCGCGGTGGTCGCCTGCAGCGCCGAGAACAGTGCATTGGACGAGGTATCCGAACCGGTCAGGAACACGCCCAGCCAGCCCAGGAACGGCGAGAAGAACGGGAACGCCTTGCCGGTGTGCGCCAGTGCCAGGGCCAGCGTTGCCGACAGGCCCGAATAGTTGGCGATGAAGGCGAACGCCAGCACCATGCCGATCGAAAAGATCGGCATGCGCAGTTCGCGCACGGTTTCAGCGAAGGTCTGCAGCGCCGAGCGCGCCGGCATGCGCAGGGCGATGATCGCAATGATTGCAGCAAGGATGATCGAGGTACCCGTGGCCGAGAACCAGTCGAACTTGTACCCCGCCTCATAGCTCAGCGGCGCATCGACGATCGGCGGCATCTTCTGCACCATCTGGTCCAGGCCCGGTACCGGAATCTTCAGCACCCAGCCTTCAAGCGGGCCACCGGCTGCGAACAGCGACTTGAACGGCTTGATGCTCCACACGGTGACCATCGCAGTGAGGATCAGGAACGGCGACCACGCCTTGGCGATCTGGCCGACGCTGTGGCGCGGCGCCTCCATTGCCTGTGCGGCCGCCTCGGCGCTGGTTTCGGTATCGAAGCGGAAGATCCGTGCCGGCTTCCAGCGGCGCAGGAACAGGGTCAGGCAGACCAGCGACGCCAGCGAGGCGGTGATGTCCGGCAGTTCCGGGCCGATGAAGTTGGAGGTCAGGTACTGGGCGATGGCGAACGAACCGCCGGCCACCAGCACCGCCGGCCAGGTTTCCTTGATGCCGCGCCAGCCGTCCATGATCGCCATGATCCAGAACAGCACGATGACAGTCAGGAACGGCAGCTGGCGGCCGGCCATCTGGCCGATCTCGAAGGCATCCAGGCCGGTCACCTGCCCCGCCACGATGATCGGGATGCCCATCGCGCCGAACGCCACCGGCGCGGTGTTGACGATCAGGCACAGGCCGGCCGCATACAGCGGCTTGAAGCCCAGCCCGACCAGCAGCGCGGCGGTGATCGCCACCGGCGCACCGAACCCGGCTGCACCTTCCAGGAAGGCACCGAAGGCAAAGCCGACCATCAGCATCTGCAATCGCTGGTCCTCGGTGACCGACAGGATCGAGGCACGGATGACGTCGAACTGGCCGGTCTTGACCGAAACCTTGTACAGGAACACCGCGCCGATGATGATCCAGGCGATCGGCCACAGGCCATAGACGAAGCCGAAGCCGGCCGCGCCCAGCGCCTGCGCCACCGGCATGCGATAGAACAGCAGCGCCACGGCAAGGGCGATGGCCACCGTGAGGGTGCCGGCGATCCAGCCCTTCATGCGCAGCACGGCCAGGGCGATGAAGAAGAAGGCGATCGGCAGCAGCGCGATCAGGCTCGACAACCACAGGTTGCCGGCGGGGTCGTACACGTGTTGCCAGGGCTGCATAGGGCTCTCGACAGGAACAGGAGGTTCCCCACCGGGTGGGGGCGTCGGGCCCGCCATATATTGGTCGTACCACATTGACCAATAATCGGGCCGCAGGCGCGAATTGAACCTCCAATCCTGCCGACAGCCTATTAGACCATAGGGCTATACGGAATTATTGGTAGTACCATTTAGCGGTTACAACTTCTTTTCCACCCGCCGTATCAACGCCAGCACCAGCACGCACAGTACGCTGACACCGAGCGCGATCACGTACTTGCCGATGCCCACGGCAATACCGATGGCCGCAGCCATCACCAGCGAACTGGCCGTGGTGAGCCCGCTGACCTGGTCTTCGCGATTGCCGCGCAGGATGGTGCCGGCGGCAACGAAGCCCACGCAGGCCACCACCGCTTCGATCAATCGCACCGGGTCGACCTGCAGCAGATCGCGGTAGCGTTCCTGCTGGAAGTGTTCGGCCACCGAATCACCGAGGCCGACGATCAGCGCAGCGGCACCGGCAATCAGCATGTGCGTGCGCAGGCCGGCAGCGTGCTTGCCCATCTCACGTTCAACGCCCAGCACGCCGCCAAAGACCATGGCGGCGGCCACGCGCAGCAGAATGGACATGTCCTGGGTAAGTTCCATGGGGAGGCTCCGGAAGTTTCCCGGAGCGTTGCCCGGCGGCCGTGGGACGGGAGTGAAGGAGATGGCACGCCCTCTTCACCGGGCGATGCCACCTTGTTCCATGCAACGGGAGTTGCCGGCCAGCGGCCGGCACTACTGCGCCAGATAACCACCGTCGATGGCGTAGTAGGCACCCGTCGCGAACGAGGCATCGTCGCTGGCCAGCCAGGCGACCAGCGCGGCCACTTCCTGCGGCGTTCCCAACCGCTTGAGTGCATGCCGGCCTTCCAGGGTGGCACGCACTTTGGCGTCCATCTTTTCCAGCAACGGCGTGTTGATGAAGCCCGGGCCCACCGCATTGATGCGGATGCCATCGGCAGCGTGCTCCCATGCAGCCGTCTGGGTCAGGCCGACCACGCCGTGCTTGGCGGCCGCGTAGGCGGTCGAACCGGCATAGCCCACCTGCCCCAGGATGGAGGCCATGTTGATGATGCTGCCGCCGCTGCCCGCCGTGCGCATCGCCTGGATCTGCGCCCGCTGGCACAGGAACACGCTGGTCAGGTTCACATCGACCACGCGCTTCCAGCCATCGATGGGATAGTCGCCGCTGCTTGCCGCTGGCCCGCCGATGCCAGCGTTATTCACTGCAACATGCACGCCGCCCAGTTCCTTCACCGTGCGCTGCACCGCCGCTTCCACCGCCGCCTCGTCGGTGACATCCAACGCGACACCGATGGCCTCGGCACCCTGGTTGCGCAGCGTGGCCACCGTGGCATCCACCGCATCCTGCTTCAGGTCCCACACCGAAATGCGCGCACCCGATGCAGCGAGCGTTTCCGCTACCGCCAGGCCGATACCGGATACACCGCCGGTGACGATCGCGGTTTTTCCGTTGAGTCGGTAATCAATCATCTGTGGTCTCCATCTGTTGGGAAATCGATGCGGACAGAACCGTCCGACCTCACCGACACTACGCCCTTCTTCGTGACGAAAGCGCTGCATGCGGGATACTTGCGCGCATGCCCGCCACCTGAGCTCCCATGCGTACAGCCTGCGTTCCACTTTCTGCCGATGCCGAACGGCGGCTGGATACCGATTCCTGCCTGCCTGGCGACCTGTACGAAGTGATGCTCAGCGATGCCACGGTCGATCTGCTGTTCGACAGCGGCTTCCTCACTGCCCTCAATACCCGGTTCGGCCTGCTCTTTGACCACTACGAAGACGAATCGATCACCCGTCCCGAGCAGTTACAGTACGCACGCGCATTGCTACGCGATCTTCAACTTGGCCGTAAATGCCAATCGATTGACCCGTTGGATATCGCATTCGGGCTCGCATTGGAGAAAATGACAGGAATCTATTTCCAACTCTGAAAGCGCAGGACCGATCCGCGCTGCAGGTGCACGATGGAACGTGCGGGCACATCGTCGCCGGCACCCATCATCCATGGTTGAGCGCCGAGCGATGTCCCGATATTTCACGTTTGCCGATTACCGCCGTTTTGGCCAGCGACACGGCTATGACTACCGTGCCGATCCAGGCCACCTGCGCGAAGAACAGTGGGCCGGTCACGGCGACCTGCACGAACAGACCCTGCGTGGCGGCATGAGCCTGCTCGCCTCGGATGTGCACAACCGCATCGCCTACACCGCCACAGCGCACGAACGGCCCGGCCTGGTCATCCGTGTGATGCTGCAGGGCCAGGTCGACGTGCAGGTTCCCAACCGCAGTGACTTCAGCCTGCGCGCAGGCACCGCAGTGACCACCAGCCACCGCGACCATGTGGCAATGGTCGGCGTCCATCCCGGCAATATGCGCTTGCGTGGCATCAGCCTGATGGTGCCAGCCGATCTGGACCCGGACCTGCTGCGGCAACCGCAATTGCAGCGGGCATTGGGTTCACACATGGAATGCAGGCACTGGGCGATTCCGCACGCGATGCTGCCGCCTCTCGCGCAGCTGTTCGACAGCCCCTGGCAGGACGGGCTGGACGCGCTGTGGCGCGAGGGCATTGCCCTGCAGTTGCTGTCCACCGGCCTGCAGGCCGATGATCTGCACGCCGAAGGTGCGCGTGCGCTGCGCAGTGGCCAGCGGGCGCGGCTGGAACGCGTACGGACGTTCCTGCACGACGATCCTGGCCATGCGCACAGCCTGCTGGAACTTGCCCAACTGGCCTGCATGAGCCCCAGCGCACTGCGCCGGCACTTCGTCCAGGCGTATGGCTGCTCGGTGTTCGACTACCTGCACGAACAACGCATGCGACATGCCGAGCAGGGCCTTCGCGAATCCGGCTGGAGCGTGGAACAGGCGGCTGCGGAAACCGGCTATCGGCACCCCAGCAACTTCGCTGCCGCATTCCGCAAGCGCTTCGGGCTGGTGCCCAGCCGCTGGCGCACCGGCCCTTCGAAGGTTGGTTGAAGCGCATCTGCCCGGGCAGGTGTCGACCTTGGTCGACACGCTTTCGCACCATCGCGTTGCCGGCCAGCGGCCGGCACTACCTCACCCGGCACTACCGACATCGCGCGACCGGAGTAGCGCCGGGCCGTGCCCGGCGTCATCCCCTCTGTCTCAGTACACCGGCAGTTCGATGTAACTGGCCTGCGCGGCGCTGTGCCATACCCGCTGCGTCGCCTTCTGGTAGTCACCTGGCTTGGCCAGGTAGATGTTCGGCACGTAGGTCTGTGGGTTGCGGTCGTACAGCGGGAACAGGCTGGACTGCACCTGCACCATCACCCGGTGGCCCTTCTGGAAGGTGTGGTTGGCATTGGGCAGGTCGAAACGGTACGGCAGCACCTGGTTCGCCGCCAGCGCCTTGGGGTCGCTGAAGCTCTCGCGGTAGCGGCCACGGAAGATCGCCAGCGACACCGGCAGCTCATAGCCGCCCATCTCCGGTGTCGATGCTTGCTGGTCGGGATACACGTCGATCAGCTTCACCACCCAGTCGCTGTCGGTGCCACTGGTGGACGCCTGCAGGTTCACCACCGGCGTACCTCCGATGCGCAGCGGTGCGGTCAACGGCTCGGTGATGAAGGTCAGCACGTCGGGACGTCCATCGACGAAGCGCTGATCCTTGACCAGCCAGGTGGTCCACATGTCGCGGTCGCCGAAGCGCACCGGGCGCGGTACGAACGGCACCGGCTTGGACGGATCGGACACGTATTCCTCGAAGTCGCCCTCGCCCGCCGCCGGCGCCTGGAACGCCAGCTTGCCACCGGCACGCAGGTACAGCGGCTTGCTGTTTGCCGCGCACGCCTTCTCGCAGCTGCGCGGCCAGCCCTGCAGGCGGTCCCAGTGGTTTTCACCGGTGTTGTAGACCAGCACTGGTGGCGTATCGGCCTTCGGCGCGCCATCCACCAGGTACTGGTCGAAGAACGGCTTGAGCACGTCGCGGCGGAACTGCAGCGCGGTATCGCCATCGAATTTCAGCGCCCCAAGCTGGCTGCCGTCATAGTTCACCTGGCTGTGCCGCCACGGGCCCATCACCAGGTAGTTGTGGGTGTTGCCGGTGTCGCGCCCTTCCATCGCCTGGTAGGCGTGGTTGGCACCCCACATGTCTTCCTGGTCCCACAGGCCCTGCAGCCACATCGTCGGCACCTTCAGCGGCGTCTTCGCCATCACCGCATCCAGCGCCTGGCCCTGCCAGAACGCATCGTATGCGGGGTGCTGTACCAGCTTTTTCCACCAGGTCAGCTGGTCCACGCCGGTAAAGCGGGCGTAGTCACCGGCCGAGCCGATGCGCAGGAAAGTGCTGTAATCGTCGTAGCCCAGCGACGGCAGCGGCGTGCCCTTGCCCCGCTTCTCGGTCTGCATCGCGAAGTAGTTGAAATTGACCTGGCGGAAGGCACCGTAGTTGAGCCAGTCGTCACCCATCCAGCCATCGACCATCGGGCTCTGCGGCGCGGCCACCTTCAGTGCAGGGTGCGGATCGGTCAGCGCCATCACCACGGTGAAGCCTTCGTACGACGAGCCGAGCATGCCGACCTTGCCGTTGGTCTCCGGCACATGCTTGACCAGCCAATCGATGGTGTCCCACGCGTCGGTGGAATGATCGACCTTGGTACCGTTCAGTGGCCCACGCAGCGGCCGGGTCATCACGTAATCGCCTTCGGAGCCGTACTTGCCACGGATGTCCTGGAACACGCGGATGTAGCCGCCATCGACGAACACTTCATCGCCCTGCGGCAGCAGATCGCGCATGCGCGGCGAATCGCTGCGGCTGGCGCGGCCGGCGGCGTCGTACGGTGTGCGGGTCAGCAGGATCGGTGCATTGCGGGCACCCTTGGGCACCACGATCACCGTGTACAGCTTGGTGCCATCACGCATCGGCACCATCACCACGCGCTTGTCGTAGTCGCGGCCCACATCGGGGGCGACGAAGGGTTTTCCGCTGATGTCCGGGGTCATCGGCGGCGTGTCGGCGGCCAGCACGGCGCTGGACAGGCTCAGGGCTACGGCAACAGCAACGGCACGCACACGCATGGACGACCCCTCGGGCAGGAAAGGCCCCAGCCTACTCCCGTAGCCCCCGGCAAAGCGTGTGCCTGCTTTGCATTCTGCGGCGTTTACAGGCAGGACTGATGGCACATGTGCGGTCTGCTGCCGCTGCGCTCACCGGGCATGGCCCGGTGCTACCCGTTCACGGCCAACCACGGTAGCGCCGGGCCATGCCCGGCGGATCCATCACGCCACCGGTACTTCATGCAGGGCAAGCCAGCGCCAGCGCCCTCGTTCCTGCCGCAGCACTGCCAGCGATTCCCGCCATTCGGTTTCTCCCCCACCCACGGCATGTCCCTCGCGATAACGCAGCACCGCCAAGGGCGACGGCGCTTCCACCGCCTGCACGGCCTCGATGGCGATCCGCAGTCCCGGCCGGCCGCCGTGTCCGCCCACGAACAGCGCCTGCACGGCGGCGCGGTCCAACCTGCGACCGGAGATGCCGACCATGCTGAAGTCCGCGCAGAAATGTTCCATCAGATCAGCCAGTGCATCGGCCGCGACCTCTGCGCGGAACCAGGCCTGCAGCGTGTCGTGCAGCAGGTGGATTTCGTGTTCGGCGGTCATGTCCATCAAGCAGTCTCCGGAGCGGAAAGGGAATGTAGCTGCGACCGGCGCAGCAGCGCCAGCGGCAACAGGGTGAGTACGGCCGCCAGGCCCAGCGCCACGCCGGTGGCATGCGCCGGCCACCACTGCATGGCCAAGGCCAGCAGCAGAGCAATGGCGGCGGTACCCAGGCAGAAGCTGAGCTGGCGGTTGAGGTTCCACAGTGCACTGGCATCGCCCAGCGCCTCGGCGTCCACACCCTGGAACGCCAGCGTCTGCGCGGTGCTGCTGCACAGGCTGCCGCCAGCGCCCATCAGGGCGAACAGCATGGCGGCCAGCGCGAAGGGGGGCTGCGATTGCAGCGCCATCAGCAGCAGACCGCTGGCCTGCAGGACCATGCCCAGCCGCAGCACCGCGCCCGGCCCGAAGTGCGCCAGCAATCGCCGGCTGCCGGTGATTGCCAGTGCCGAGGCCAGCGCCCACGGCAACATCAAGGCGCCGATCTGCGCGGCGCTGTAACCGGCGTGGTTCAACTGCAGGGTACTGGCCAGCTGGCTGCCGATGAACACACCCGGCACCGCCAGATAGACCAGCATCGCCATGCGCAGGCCTCGATGGGACAGCAGCGACCAGCGCAGCAGCGGCTGCGGCTGCCGGCGTGCATTACGCAGGTGGGCGGCGGCCAGCACTGCTGCCAGCAGCAGCAACCCTGCGCCGGCGAAGCGATGGTCGGGCTCACCCAGCCAGGTCAATGCCAGCAGCAACGCGCCCAGCGCAGACATCGCGGTGGCCAGTGCATAGCCCTGCAGGCGTGGCGCACTGCGCAGGCCATCGGCCGGCATCCACGCCAGCACCAGGGCGATCGCCAGCACCGCCAGCGGCAGGCTGGCCCACAGCACGCCGCGCCAGGACAGCCACTGCACCAGCAGGCCGCCAAGAGCCGGTGCCAGTGCCGGCACCAGCAACGCCACCAGCAGGATGCGCCGGGTCAGCGCACCGCGTTGCTCAGGCGTGCACTGCCGGTACGCCGCCGCCTGCGCCACCGGAATCAGCAGCCCGCCAGCCAACCCCTGCAGCAGCCGCCAGCCCAGCAGCCAGCCGATGGACGGCGCGGCGCCGGCCAGGCCCGCAGCCACTGCGAACAGCACCAAGGCAGCCAGCAGCAGGCGACGCTCGCCGCAGCGCGCGGCCAGCCACGGGGCCAGCGGGATTACCACGCTCAGGCCCAGCATGTAAGCCGTGCCCACCCAGGCCAGGGTGCCGATGTCCGCATGCAGCTCGGCCGCCAGCGCCGGGTAGGCCACGGTGGCGATGAACATGTTGACCAGGTCCAGGGCGAACACCAGCAGGAAGATCGCCTCATGGCGCAGGCGTGGGGAAGGCATCAGCAGGCTCCGGCAGCGAAGGCGACAGCATCGCGGACCAGCGTTGTTGGAAAAACACGACGGCAGCTGCAACACTGTCAAACCTGTTTTGACAATCAGCCACCATGGTCAGCCTCGATCGCTTCGATATCTTCCGTGCCGTGGTCGAGGCCGGCAGCCTGACCGCCGCCGCCGAGCGCCTGGGCCTGAGCCGGGCCGTGGTCAGCTTCAACCTGAAGCGGCTGGAGCAGGAGCTGGGGGTAACCCTGCTTCTGCGCAGTACCCGCCACCTGGCGCTGACCGAGGCCGGCGAACAGTTCCTGCAGCACTGCGTGCAGGCACTGGATGCCGCGCAGGCCGCCATCGATGCCGCGCGCCGCGACCAGCATCAACTGCAGGGCGTACTGCGCCTGACCACCACCCCGGAGTACGCGCAGCTGCGGCTGATTCCAGCTCTGGAAGCCTTCCGCGCGCAGCATCCAGCGCTGGTGCTGCATCTATCGACCTCGCCAGCCCCGGCCGACCTGATTCCCGAGCGCTTCGACCTGGCGATCCGCCTCGGCCGCCTGCCCGATTCGCAACTGCATGCCACCGAGCTGGAACGTCACCCGCTGTGCGCAGTCGCCGCTCCGGCATTGCTGGCGCGCCTGGGGTCCGGCAGGGCGGTGGATGATCCGGTGCTGCTGGGCACCCTGCCCCGCCTCGGCTATCCGCGCCTGGCCGATGTGCCAGTGGTCGCGCCGGATGGCAGCGATGCATTGTTTGCCACCAATCCGGGCAACGCGGTGATCCGCGTGGATGGGGCCAGCAGCCTGCGCGCGTTCGCCGTGGCCGGTGCAGGAGTGACCGTGCTGCCACGCTGGCTGATCGAGGACGATCTCGCCCACGACCGCCTGCGGCCGGTGCTGCGCCAGCATCGATTCCCGCAGCAGAGCGTGTACGCGGTGTACCCGCACAGCAGCCAGCCCTCGCCGAAGGTGCGGCAGCTGATCGATTTCCTGCGCGGGTGGTTTGGTGACGACGCCAGCTGAATCCTTCGCCCGCCGGGCACGGCCCGGCGCTACCGGGATGCCCGTAATCGGGTAGCGCCGGGCCATGCCCGGCCAGCGCAGCGGCACCCCGTAAACAGACACGGCCCCTTGCGGGGCCGTGTCTTCAACCATCAGTACCGCAGCGGATCAGCGCAGCACCTGCTCCACCAGCTGCACGTCCACCGTCTGCAGCGGCTCGGCGGCGTTGCGCGACAGCTGCACCTGGTAGGTGCCGCCATCGATCTTCCACTGGCGGGCCTGTGCATCGTAATGGGCCAGGGTCTTCGGCTCGGCTTCGATGCGGATGCGGCGCTGCTCGCCCGGCTGCAACTCGACCTTGTCGTAGCCGATCAGGCGGATCGGCGTGGTGCTGCCGGCCGGCAGCTTCAGGTACAGCTGGGCGACGTCGGCACCGACGCGCTTGCCGGTGTTGCGGATGTCGACGCTGGCAACCAGGCGCGAACCCTCCACGCTCACCTTCAGGTTTTCATAGGCGAACGAGGTGTAGGACAGGCCGTGGCCGAAGGCGAAGGTCGGGGTCAGGCCCTTGGCCGCCATCCACTTGTAGCCGACGTTGGCGCCTTCGATATCGAAATCGAACACATCGCCGAACGGCTTGGCCGGCTTGAAGCCAAGGCCATCGATGTGCGGGCGCGGCAACTGCGATTCGTCCACCACCCAGGTCACCGGCAGGCGGCCGGACGGATTGGCCTGACCGGTCAGCAGTGCGGCAATGCCTTCACCGCCACGGATACCCGGGTACCAGGCCTGCAGCACCGCCGGCACCTGCGCCAGCCACGGCGTACGCACCGGGCCGTTGGTTTCCAGCACCAGCACGGTCTTCGGGTTGGCCTTGGCCACCGCCGAAATCAACGCATCCTGGTTGTCCGGCAGCTGCATGTCCGGCAGGTCCACCGATTCGGCCGCCCACTGGGTGGCGAACACGATGGCCACATCCGCCTGTGCAGCAGCCTTGGCCGCAGCGGCGGCATTGGTGCCGTCCACATAGGTGATGGTGGCGTCCGGACGCGCGGCACGCAGCGATTCCAACGGCGAGGACGGATGGAAGATCACCGGGCCCGGCCAGGTGGTCGGCAGCACGCCCGGCACCGCGTTGGTGCCCTTGGCCGTGACGCCCACCATCGACGAACCACCGCCACCGATCACGCCCTTGTCGGCATGGCCACCGATGATGACGATGCGCTTGGCGCTGTCGGCCAGCGGCAGCAGGCTGCCTTCATTGCGCAGCAGCACGCTGCCTTCTTCCACCGTGCGCTGGGCCACGGCGAAACCGGCTTCGGCGTCGACCTTCTGGTGCTGCGGCGGGTTGTCGAAGTTGCCGTGCAGGAACATCGTGCGCAGGATGCGCGCGACCATGTCGTTCAGGCGCGCCTGCGGTACCACGCCGCCGTGCACGGCCAGGCGCAGCGGCTCATCGAAGAACACCGCCGCATCGAACACTTCACCGGCGGACTGCTGGTCCAGGCCGGCCAGCGCCGCCTTCGAACCGCTGTGCACGCCGCCCCAGTCGGACATCACGAAACCGGGGAATTTCCACTCCTGCTTCAGCACCTGGTTCATCAGGTAGCCGTTTTCGCACCCGTAGGTACCGTTGATCTTGTTGTACGAGCACATCGCCACGCCCGGGCGGCCAGCTTCCAGCGCGATCTCGAACGCCAGCAGATCCGACTCGTGCATGGCCTGCTCGCCAATGCGCACGTCGTGGAAGTTGCGGCGGGTCTCCATGTCGTTCAGCGCGAAGTGCTTCATCGAGGAGATCACGTGCTGGCTCTGCACGCCCTGGATCACTGCGCCGACCATCGAACCGGCCAGCAGCGGGTCTTCACCGGCGTATTCGAAGTTGCGGCCGTTACGCGGGTCACGCTGCAGGTTGACGCTGCCGGACAGCAGGATGTTGAAGCGCTGCTGCCAGGCTTCGCGACCCATCGTCGCGCCACCGGCAAAGGCAACACCGCGGTTCCAGGTGGACGCCGTGGACGGGCCCGACGGCATGGCGGTGGCGAAATCACCCGGGCGGATGCCACCGGGATTGGTCACGCCCACGCCGGCGTCGGCCGACTGCTGCGACGGAATGCCCAAGCGCGCTACGCCCGGCACGAAACCGGCCGAACCCACTGCACCTTCCGGCAGCTTGCCACCGTCCTTGCCCAGCCCGAAGTAGCTGTGCAGCATCTGGAACTTCTCGTCCTCGGTCATCGCCTTCAGCAGCAGCGCAGCGCGCGCATCGGCGGTGAGCGTGGTATCCATCCACGGCTGCTCGCCGCCCTTGTCCGCCGCATAGGCCAGGGTCAGCAGGGTTGCACGCAGCGCGCTGCCTTCAACCTTGAACGGCGCACTGCTGGCGGCCTGGAAGCCATCGCTGAAATAGCTGGCATCGGCCTCCAGGGCCACGCGTGCCGGATCGAAGCCGGCCGCTTTGGCCGACTCACCGGCCACCGCACCGAGCAGCACCGCCGGCGCGCCCAGTCGCGAACGCGACACCAGTGCCGGCAACTGCGAAGCACCGGCGCCAGCGTCGGTGTACACCGCCACTGCATGGCGGCCGTCATCCAGGCGCAGGTAGTTCAGGCCCGGCTGGTCGGGGCCGGATTCGGCGGCGATCGGCAGCCGGGTCAACACGGCCTGGCCGTGCTGGGTCTGGCCGTCATCCTTGCTGGCGGCGATGAAGCGGTACTGGTAGCCCAGGCCATCGGCCAGCAGCTGCAGCGGATCGACCTGGCCGATGCCGCGCTGTACCTGGCGAACGCTGACCGCATCCACCTGCAGGGTCTTCAACTGGGCAGCCAGGGCCGGCATCGCGTCCGCGGTCGGCGCCTGTTCCAGTGTCAGCACGGTGAAGGCGGCGGAGTCGGCCCAGGCCGGGGCGGCCAGTGCGGCAGACAGGGCCAGGGACAGGGCGAGCGGCTTTGTAAACGTTTTCATCGGCGGGCGTAATTCCGTTGCCAAGGCAATCGGTCCAGGGAAAGTGCCGCCGAAGGGTGCAGCGTCATGCCGCGCATGCGTTGCCGGGCAACGCCTTGCAGGCCAGAGGACGGGCCGGTCTGCGCGCGGGACCCTCCTCCCGTGCGTGACAACCTGCCTGTCCGGGCCGCGCAGGGCGACCCATCATGTGAAGAGTGTGCGAGGGCGTTCATCGCTGTCAACAGGACCTAAGTCACAGGCGCGATGTGCGGACTGGTTATCAGCCCATCACCGGCGGTCATCAACGGGCTGCACGGCGCTGCCGATAATGGTTCTCCCCGGCGACGATTCGAGCCCATGACCGTACATCGCGACTTCGACCATCTCTGGCGCGACCGCTGTGACACCTCCAGCCAGCGCAGCCCGCGCGTGCTGATCCGGGTGTTCGTCGCCCCCGGCGAACTGGAACGCAGCGTGGCCTTCTACGAGCAGCTGCAGGGCGTGGTCGCCGATGCCGGCTTTCCGTTTCCCGATGCGGGCCTGCGGCTGGCGATGGTCGGTGCGTTCCTGCTGATCGAAGGCTGCGACGAGGCGCTGGCGCCGTTCACGTCGACCACGGGCACGTTGCTGGTCGACGACGTTCGGCCTTATCACGACAAGCTGGTGGCCGCCGGCGCCGAGATCATCTTTCCGCTGCAGGTGGTACCGACCGGTGCGGCGTTCAATGCGGTGCATCCCGATGGCACCGTGGTCGAGTACGTGCACCACCGGCCGGACCCGCAGGGGCGGTGAGGTGGCGGCCGGGCTGCGCCCGGCACCCGCAGAGGCAACGGCAACTGCAACAGCAATAGCCGAAGCAAAAGCTGGGCTCCTGTTGGTAGGCGGGGCAGGTCCGGTTGCGGGGGACGGCGCAAGTACGTCCATGTAGCCTCGGTCGCCGCTTGCTCGTGTGCGCTGTCCTGCGCACACGGCAAGACCGGGGTTGGGCATCCTGCCCAACCCGCCCGAGGCATGCCTCGGGCCCATGGCGCTCACGCCCCCGCAACCGGACCCACCCCGCCTTCGACAGATTCCCGGCGCGCAGTAGATCCACGCCATGCGTGGATGTTTTTCCCATGAACTTTTGCGGCATACGTCATCCACGCATGGCGTAGATCTACAATTCCTCCATGTCCTCCCCCGCTCTACCCTGGAATGGCACCCTGCTGCTGGATGCACACGTGGCTGTGCTGCAGGGCCACGCCGGTGACAGTGACACGCACGCGCACTACGCCCATCAGCTGCTGCTGAGCGAGGGCGACCCTTGGCAGGTCGAGATCGATGGCGTGCAGCAGCAGGGCCAACGGCTGTGGCTGCGCTCCTTCCAATCGCACGCGATCCTGTCGGCGCCCGCTGACGGCTGCACGGTGTTCCTCGAACCGGCACATGCCGACCTCGAACAGATCCAGCAGCATCTGCAGTCGTTGCCCGGCAATGCTGCGCAGTTGCACGAGTGGCTGCCGCGACTGAGCCGCCCACAGCCCCTGGACCGCCGTGTGCAGGCGGCGCTGGCCCGCATCACCCAGCACCTGCCCGGCCCGGTGCCAGCCGCCGATATCGCCGAGGCCGCGCATCTGTCGACCAGCCAGCTGCATCGGCGCTTCCAGTCCGAGCTGGCAGTGACCCTGCGCGGTTGGGTGCTGTGGCAACGGCTGCGCAGTGCGCTGGCGCATCATCTGCGCGGGCACAGCCTGACCGACAGCGCGCATGCCGCCGGTTTCGCCGATCTTCCCCACCTCTCGCGCAGCCTGCGCCGCATGTTCGGCATCGGTGCCGCGCAACTGCAGGGCCTGCAGCTGCGCGCGGCCTGACGCATCGATCACCCGCGCCTGCGCAGTCCTTCCGGAAGCTTCGGCACCTCGCCATGGGGCAGCGCGCGGAAGGGCGCCAGCAGTTGTGCGGAATACGCCTGCGGATAGTCCGGCTGGCTGCCGATGCCCAGGTCACGCTGCCGCAACCGATAGCCCGGCGCATCAAACGCGGTCCCCAGCAGGTGGTCCCACACGGTGAAAAACAAACCGAAATTGACATCACCTGCGGTGCCATAGCGGATGTGGTGGAAGCGGTGCAGCGGTGCCCATGCCATCACCCGGCCCAACACTCCCGGGCGCATGTCCACGTTGGAATGCTGCAGCAGCAGCTGGATCGCGATGGCGAACGCCAGCACCGCGGCCACCGGCATCGGCATGCCCAACAGCAGCAGCGGCAGTACGCCGCCCACCGCTTCGGCGGCCTGGTGCAGTGGGTGTTTCATCAAACCATTGAAGCCATACATGCGGGTCACGCTGTGATGCACCGCATGCAACCGCCACAACCAGCCGATGCGATGGCTGGCGTAATGCACCAGGGTGATGCCAAGGTCAGCGGCGATGATCGCCACCAGCACCTGCAGCGCGAATGGCCACTGCGTCGGCCATACGTGCCAGGGCATGATTGCCGCCAGCAGCGGCACCGTGGCGATCGACAGCAGGTTCAGGCTTTCATTGACCAGCGCATGCAGGACATCGCGTAGGCGGTCACCCTGGTCGTGGTTGAACGCCGGATCGTATGGCCACAGCCGTTCGGCAGCGAACGACACCGCGATGGCGACAGCCAGCAAGGCAAGCAGCCACAATGGGTCACCGTGATGGTGACCGACCCATACGATGGCGGCAGTGACAAAACCCAGCAGGAACAACGGGGCATACAGGCGGAGCATCCAATGCTTCATGGGCAACCCGGGAAGTGAGAGGCCTGCATGTTGGCGGGGCTTACAGACTGTCGGCTTGAACAAACGGCGCAACACCCCGCGTCGTCCATCCACGCATGGCGTGGATCTACAATGACGACCTCATCGCGGCCGGGACCGGCATGGACTCCTTCACCTTGATGCGCGCCTTCCGCCGCATCGTCGAACGCGGCAGCCTGGCCCGCGCCGCCGAAGACCTGGGCCTGTCGCCAGCCGGGCTGAGCAAGCAGCTGCGCACGCTGGAAACGCACCTGGGCGTAGTGCTGCTGCAGCGGACCACCCGCCGCATGAGCCTGACCGAAACCGGCCACGCCTATTACCGCGAATGCTGCCGCCTGCTCGATGAACTGGACGCGCTGGAGCGCGGCATCGCCGAACAGCGCGGTGAAGTGAGCGGACGTCTGCGCGTCAATGCACCGCAGTCATTCGCGCTGAGCACGCTGTCGCCATTGCTGCCACGCTTCCTGCAGCAGCATCCGCAGCTTGCACTGGACCTGGTGATGGAAGACCGTCTGCTTGATGCGGTTGGCGAAGGGTTCGATGTATCCCTGCGCATCCGCGCCGAACTGGAAGATTCGCGGCTGGTCGCACGCCGCCTGGCTTCGCTGCAACAGGTGCTGTGCGCGGCACCGTCCTATCTGCAGCACCATCCGGCACCGCAGGTGGTGGAAGAACTGCAGGCGCACAGCGTGCTTGGCTACAGCCTGTCCGATTCACCCGGCAGCTGGCCGCTGCTCGGCCCCGATGGCCAGGTCACGGTGACCCTGCCGACACGGGTCACCGCCAACAACAGTCTGCTGCTGCGTGACCTGCTGGTCGCCGGCCTCGGTATCGGTGCGCTGCCCTCGTTCCTGGCCGCACCGGCACTGGCCAGCGGCGAACTGCAGCAGGTGCTGCCCGACCATCGCTATCCGCCGCGGTTCGTCTACGCGGTCTACCCCACCGCGCGCCACCTGCAAGCGAAGGTACGCGCCTTCATCGATTTCCTGCACGCCGAACTGCCCGCCTGCGCCGGGTTGGATTCGTAACCGCCAGCGAAAACTGAGCTGCCCGCCGCGTGCTGTTTCGGCCCGGCGCCACTGCCTACTCTGCCGCCTCCCCTCTCACGGACGGCAGGCCGATGATCGCCTCTCCTTCGCTGACCACCACTGCACCGGTGGTCGATTTCTTTCATGACGTGGTCTGCGGCTGGTGCTTCGTGCTGGCCCCGCGTCTGCAGCAGGTCTCGGTCGAACTTGGCATCCAGGTCCGCCACCGCAGCTTCGTGCTGCAGGACTCGCGCGAACAGATGATCGAGGTATTCGGCTCGATGCCGCGTGCCAAGGCCATCATCCTGCGCCACTGGGCCGACTGCGCCGCGCATGACGACAGCGCGCGCATCGATATCGACGGCATGCGGGCACAGGACTTCGAATACCCTTCCGGTTGGCTGGGTGCACTGGCCTGCCAGGCCGCCGGCATGCTCGGCGGCAACGCCGCACACGGCGCGATGTTCGATGCCGTGCAGTGGGCGCACCTGCACCAGCACCGAAACGTCGGTGACGTCGAGGTGCTGCTGGACATCGCCGAACAGCTGGGGCATCGACGTGGCGTCTTCGCCGACCGGATGCGCAGCGATGAGGTGCGCCAGCGCGTGCAGGCCGACCGCGCCGAAGCTGCCGCACTCGGCATCCGCTCCATCCCCACCGTCATCACCGGCAACGGCCTGCGCCTGCAGACCCTGCCGCTGCCGCAACTGCGCCAGGCCCTGGCGCCGCTGGTCGCGGCCTGAGCCGCACCGTTTCCCCCACCCTCAAGGAGATTCCCATGACCCCACGTACCCTGGGCACCGCACTGGCCCTGCTGCTGGCCGGCGCCGCGGCTTCCACCACCGTGTCCGCGCACGAACGCGCTCCCTCCGGCCAGCAGGTCGGCACCAGCCCCTGGGGGCCGAAGGACGAGATCGGCCGCCTCAACCTGATCACCGAGGCCTCGCGCGCGGCGATCCTGTCGCGGGTCAGCGGCGGCAAGGCCTATGACCTGGCTACCGAGTACTACGTTGGCATGCCCAGCTGGCAGGACGCCGGCGACCCGCACTACCAGTTCTGGATGACCCACACCCCGCGCGGCACGGTGATGGACGACCCGATGGGCGTGGGCGAGACCATGAACCTCACCCGCAGCTACACCGGCACCGCGTTCTCGATGTACAGCCACACCGGCACCCATATCGATGCGCTGAACCACTTCGGCATCCACGGAAAGATCTGGAACGGCTTCGAGGCCGACAAGCACCTCGGCGATCGCGGCTGGAATGTCACCGGCATCGAGAAATTCCCGCCGCTGATCGCGCGTGGCGTGCTGATCGACGTGGCCGGTGCCAAGGGCGTGGACATGCTGCCGGACAGCTACCGCGTCACCCGCCAGGACCTGAAGGATGCATTGGCACGCCAGCAGGTGAAGCTGCAGCAGGGCGACATCGTACTGATCCGCACCGGTCGCATGCGCCTGTTCGAACAGCCCAAGGCCTACATGGCCAACCCGCCGGGCCTGGGCCTGGATGCGGCGCGTTTCCTGGTCGAGGACAGCGGCGCGATGATCGTCGGCGCCGACAACCTCAGCTTCGAGACCTTCCCTTCCGAAGTACCCGACGACTACGTGCCCCTGCACACCTACCTGCTGGCGCAGCAGGGCGCGCCGATCATCGAGCTGGTGGCGCTGAATGAACTGGCGCGCGACAAGGTCTACGAGTTCGCCTTCATCGGTGGGCCGCTGAAGATCCGCGGCGGCGACGCCGCGCCGCTGCGCCCGGTGGCCCTGCCGGTCCGCCCGTGACCCGATAGCCGGGCCAGGGTGGGCGGTGCCGACCTTGGCCGGCACCGCTTTTCCCGCATCCAGGCCCCCGTTCCCCAGTAGATCCACGCCATGCGTGGATGCTTTGCCTCCTTCAGCAAGCTGAAACCCTGCCCTCCGATTTCATTAGTAATATTACTCACAAGCCGAGTAGCATGTCCGGTCTCAGCCCCTGATATCGGCCTGTCGATACTCGCTCCATGCTTGCCGTTTCCGCCCACTTCTGCCGCTTCCCGCCAGCCCGGCGCCTCCCCCGGAGGACCGGCTGATGGGCGCCGTCGTCGCACTCGACCGCCTGCTGGACGGCCGCCAGGTCTGGCGCGGGCCGGCACGCCAGGGGCAGGCCAGCGACCATCTGGCCAGTGGCCATCCGGCGCTGGACGCGCGCCTGCCCGGCGGTGGCTGGCCAGCCAGCGGGCTGTGCGAAGTACTGCAGGCCGCACCCGGGGTCGGTGAACTGGCCCTGGTCTGGCCGGCACTGGCAAAGCTGAGCCAGCACCCACGGCCGATCGTGCTGGTCGCCCCACCCCATCGCCCGCACGCCCCGGCATGGGCCGCCGCCGGGCTCGACCTGGCCCAGCTGCAGATCATCCACGCCGCACCGAAGCAGGCGCTGTGGGCGGCCGAGCAGTGCCTGCGCTCTGCCGCCTGCGCCGCCGTGCTGTGCTGGCCGCAGCAGGCCGACGATCGTGCCCTGCGCCGCCTGCAGGTCGCCGCTGACAGCGGCCAGTGCCTGGGTTTCGTGTTCCGCGAGGCCCGCGCCGCCCGCAACCCCTCCCCGGCCAGCCTGCGCCTGCAGCTCGACCATGGCCAGGTGCGGGTGCTGAAGTGCCGCGGCGGGCTGCCACCAGCGCAGCCGTTGCCGCTGGCCATCGCCCACTGAGGCCGCGCCATGCACTGGGCCTGCCTGTTGTTGCCGCAGCTGGCGCTGGACAGCGTGCTGCGCCTGCAGCCCGATCCACAGCGGCCACTGGTACTGCTGCAGGGGCCGGCGCAGCGTCGTGTGCTGCGTGCGGTCAGCCCTGCCGCGCGGGCAGCGGGGCTGCGCCCGGGCATGCTGCTGTCGGCCGCGCAGGTGCTGGTGCAGGACCTGCAGCTGCATGACTACGATCCCAGCGCCGAACAGCACACCCGGCAGTTGCTGGCCAGCTGGCTGTATGCCACCAGTTCGCTGGTCAGCCTTGATTTTCCGCATGCGCTGGTGCTGGAGATCGGTGCCAGCCGTGCCCTGTTCGGCGATTGGCTGACGATCGAACAACGCCTGCGCAACGGCCTGCACGACCTGGGCTTCCGCCATCGCCTGGTCGCTGCTCCCAACCCGCATGCCGCGCGCGTGCTGGCCAATGTGCACGATGGCCTTGGCATCGATGCGCAGCAGCTGCCCGCCGCACTGGCACAGCTGCCGCTGGCGCGTAGTGGCCTGCCCGTTGATGCAGTGACCGTGCTGGCACGCTCCGGCCTGCGCACGCTGGGGGCGGCCTTCGACCTGCCGCGCGAAAGCCTGGCCCGCCGCTTCGCCCCCGAGGTACTGCAGCAGCTGGATGCCGTGCGCGGTTTGGGCAACGCGCCGTTGCGCTATTACCAGCCGCCGGACCGGTTCGATGCCCGCATCGAATTCGAATACGAGATCGAATCCAGCCAGGCCCTGCTGTTCCCGCTGCGCCGCCTGCTGCTGGACCTGGCCGCATTCCTGTGTTCGCGCGATGGCGGAGTGCAGCGTTTCGATCTGCATTTCGAGCATGACCTGCTGCCGGCCAGCGTGCTGACCATCGGCCTGCTGGCCCCCGAACGCGATGCGGCGCTGCTGTTCGAGATCGCACGCAACCGCATGGAAGCCTTCGCCCTGCCCGCCGGCAGCCGTGCGCTGCGCCTGCAGGCCGAGCAGCTGCCGCCGTTCGTACCGGCCGCACGTGACCTGTTCGATACCCGCCCGGCGCAGGCGATGCCATGGACCCAGCTGCGCGAGCGCCTGCGTGCCCGCCTCGGCGATGACGCCGTGCAGCCACTGGCCGTGCAGGCCGACCACCGCCCCGAACGCGCCAGTGGCACCCAGCCACCGGCCAAGCCACCCGCTTGGTGGCCGCTGCGCCCCGGCTGGCTGCTGGAGACGCCACAGCCGCTGCGCGATCCGCGCCTGCGTATCGTCGCCGGGCCGGAACGGATTGAATCGGGCTGGTGGGACCAGGCCGATGCACGCCGCGACTATTACGTGGTGGAAACCGCGCAGGGCCAGCGGGGCTGGGCCTTCCGCACGCGCAATGATCCGCATGCGCCGTGGATGCTGCACGGCTGGTTCGGTTGAGCCCCATGCACACCGATCTGCCCGGATACGCCGAACTGCACTGCCTGTCGGCCTTCAGCTTCCAGCGTGGCGCATCCACCGCCGAGGAACTGTTCGCACGCGCCGCCGGCCAGGGTTACCGCGCGTTGGCCATCACCGACGAATGCTCGTTGGCCGGCATCGTGCGCGCATGGCAGGCGGCGAAGACGCACGGCGTGGCGCTGATCGTCGGTGCCGAATTCCAGGTTGAAGACGGGCCCAAGCTGGCCCTGCTGTGCACCAACCAGGCCGCTTACGCCGGACTGTGCCAGCTGATCACCACCTGTCGCCGGCGGGCAGCCAAGGGCGGATACCGCTGCCTGCGCGAGGATCTGCACGGACTGCCCGAGGGCCTGCTCTGCCTGTGGCTGGACCGGCAACCGGCGGCCACCGAACTGGAACTGCTGCGCCGTTGTTTTCCGCAGCGCCTGTGGCTGGCCGTGGAGCTGCACCACGAACACGACGACACGCGCCGGCTGCAGCAGCTGCAGGCCTTCGGCGAGCGCCACCAGTTGCCGCTGGTCGCCAGTGGCGACGTGCACATGCACGTGCGCCGGCGTCGGGCCTTGCAGGACACGCTGACCGCGATCCGCCACCGCTGCAGCGTGGCCGAGGCTGGCTGGCGCCTGTTTGCCAACGGCGAGCGCCATCTGCGCCCGCGCACTGCACTGGCCCAGCTGTATCCGCCCGGCCTGCTGGCAGAAACCCTGCGCATCGCCGAACGCTGCCACTTCTCCCTGGACCAGCTGAAATACACCTACCCGCGCGAACTGGTGCCCGAAGGCCACGACCCGGACAGCTGGCTGCGCGTGCTGGTCGAGCGCGGCATTCCCTGGCGTTGGAAAAAGGGCATCGAGCCAGCCCAGCGCAAGCAGATCGAGCACGAACTGGCACTGATCAAGCAGAAGCAGTACGCCTCCTATTTCCTCACCGTGCAGGACATCGTGCGCTTCGCCCGCAGCCAGGACATCCTCTGCCAGGGCCGTGGCTCGGCCGCCAATTCAGCGGTGTGCTTCGTGCTGGGTGTAACCGAGATCGACCCGGCGCGCAGCAACCTGCTGTTCGAGCGTTTCATCTCGGCCGAGCGTGATGAACCACCGGACATCGACATCGACTTCGAGCACGAGCGCCGCGAGGAAGTGCTGCAGTATGTATTCAACCGCTATGGCCGCGAGCGTGCCGCGTTGACGGCGGTGGCGATCAGCTACCGTGGCCGCAGCGCGATCCGCGATGTCGCCCGTGCGCTGGGCCTGCCGATGGACCAGGTCAACGAGCTGGGCGCGGCGATGGACCATTGGGGCGGCAACATTCCGTTGCCGGAAACCCTGCGCGAGCGCGGTTTCGATCCGGAAACACCGTTGATGCGCCGGCTGCTGGCATTGACCGCCGAGCTGATCGATTTTCCGCGCCATCTGTCGCAGCATCCGGGCGGCTTCGTGATTTCCGAGCATCCGCTGTCGACGCTGGTGCCGGTGGAGAACGCGGCGATGGCCGACCGCACCGTCATCCAGTGGGACAAGGACGACCTGGACGCCACCGGCCTGATGAAGGTCGACTGCCTGGCACTGGGCATGCTCACCGCCATCCGCAAATGCCTGGCGATGCTGCAGCAGCACGGCCTGCACGAAGGACGCATGGATGCAATCAAGGACGATGACAAGCCGACCTACGACATGATCTGCGCCGCCGACACCATCGGCGTGTTCCAGATCGAGTCGCGCGCGCAGATGGCGATGCTGCCACGCATGCAGCCGCGTAATTTCTATGACCTGGTGATCGAGGTGGCGATCGTGCGCCCTGGCCCGATCCAGGGCGACATGGTCCATCCCTACCTGGAGCGGCGGCGGATCCTGCGCGAACAAGGCCCGGATGCGTTGAACGATCCGGACAACCCACTCTATCCCCCCCAGCTCGACCGCGTATTCGCGCGCACTCTGGGCGTGCCACTGTTCCAGGAGCAGGTGATGCAGTTGGCGGTGGACGCGGCCAACTACACCGCAGGCGAAGCCGATGCACTGCGCCGTTCGATGGCCGCCTGGAAGCGTCGTGGCGGCCTGGAACCGCACCGCGAAAAGCTGCTGACGGGCATGTTGAAAAACGGCTTCAGTCTGGAATATGGCGAGCACCTGTTCGAGCAGATCAAGGGCTTCGGCGACTACGGTTTTCCGGAAAGCCACGCGGCCAGCTTCGCCCTGCTCACCTATGCCAGCTGCTGGCTGAAGTGCCACCACCCGGCTGCATTCACCGCCAGCCTGATCAACAGCCAGCCACTGGGCTTCTACAGCCCCGACCAGCTGCTGCAGGATGCGCGCCGGCATGGCATCACGGTACTGCCGGTGGACGTGCGTCACAGCGACTGGGATTGCACACTGGACTTCAGCAAGGGCGCGGCGGCAATCCGGCTCGGCCTGCGCCTGGTCGATGGCTGCAGCGAACCGGCCGCGCAGATCATCATGCGTGAACGCGCACGGCGCCCCTTCGACGATGTCGGCGATCTCTGCCAGCGCACCGCACTGGATCGCCGCCAGCAGGGCCTGCTCGCCGATGCCGGCGCCCTGCGCGGCCTCAGCGGCCATCGCCACCGCGCACGCTGGGATATCTCCGGCGTGGAGAACCGCCTGCCGTTGTTCGACCAGGCCCGGGCCACCGCCGAAGCGCGCGTGGCCCTGCCCCTGCCCAGCGCCTGGGAAGACATGCAGGCCGATTACCGCAGCACCGGCACCACCCTCGGCCGCCATCCGATGTCGTTCCTGCGTGCGCAGCTGCGAACCCGTGGCTGCCTGGATGCCGCGCAGCTGGCCAACCATGGTCATGGCCGGCGCGTACGCATCGCCGGCCTGGTACGCATGCGCCAGCGCCCGCAGACCGCCAGCGGTGTCACCTTCCTTACCCTGGAAGATGAAACCGGCATGGTCAACGCCGTAGTCTGGCGACATCTGGCCGACCGCCAGCACCACGTCCTGGTAGACACGCAACTGATGCAGATCGACGGCCGGCTGGAACGCGTGGATGGCGTGCAGCATGTGATCGTGCAGCGCATGCACTGCCTGGACGAACTGCTACAGGGACTGCGCAGCCACAGCCGCGACTTCCATTGACGATACACACCGTCACACAACGAACTGGCCACGGCCAACCGGATTCCGCTATCGTCGGCCACGTCCAAGGAAGGAATACACAATGGCTCGTGCCCTGACCCTGACCACCCTGGTGGTCGCCCTGCTCGCGTTGCTCGTTTCCGGCTGGACAGCCTGGAACCTGCATCGCAGCCAGTCACCACACCGCGTGATCGAAGCGCGCGGCCTGATCATCCACGATGCCAGCGGCCAGCCGCGGGTGATCCTTGGCGCCCCGGTTCCCGACCCCCTCAGCCGGGGCCGCCCGCAGGGGCCGCGTGCCACCGCCCTGTCCGGCCTGATCCTGCTCGGCCCCGATGGCTCCGAGCGCGGCGGCTACGGCACCAGCGACCGGGGTGGCGAAGCCCTGCTGACCCTTGACGATGCCACCGGCACCACCGAAGTCTTCAAGGTGGTCGCCAACCCGGACCGCGGCGCCAGCCTGATGGTCAAGCACCAGAACAACACCGGCGCCATGCTGAGTTCCTGGCAGGGCAAGCCGGAGCTGGTGTTCCTCGACGACAGCGGCCAGTCCTACTACGTGCGCCCCGGCGCCAGCGCTGCGCCCTGAGCGCGCACGCTCAGCGCACCACCGCCGCCAGGTCATCGGCCAACCGACGTTGCTGCGGCGGGCCGAGTGCCGCACAGGTGATGCGCAACCCATGCGCCGGTGCAGACACCGCAAAGACTTCACCCCCACGCACATGCCAGCCACGTGCCGCCAGTGCCAGCACCTGCGGCGTGCTGTCGGCCGGCAGTGGCAGCCACAGATTCAAGCCTTCCATCGGTATCGGTGTCGGCAGCCCGCGCGCCTGCAGCAGGGCCTGCAGACCCTGCAGCCGCTGCTGGTAGCGCTCACCGGCGGCAGCCACCTTCGCCCGTTGCTGCGCCGACTCCAATACCGAACTGGCTGCATCCTGCAGCAGATGGCTGACCCAGCCGGTGCCCGCCGCCAAGCGCAGGCGCAGGCGCACCGCGGTCTGCCCATCGCAGGCCAACCAGGCCACGCGCAGGTCCGGGCCCAATGCCTTGGACAACGAACGCAGCAGCGCCCAACGCCGACCGTCCATCGGCAGCACCGAGTGATAGGCCTGTTGCGAGAGCAGGGCGTAGTGATCGTCGACCAGCACCGCCACCTGCGGATAGCCGGCCAGCAACTGGCGCAGCGCACGCGCACGCTTCGCATCCAGGCTGGCACCGGTGGGATTGTGCGCGCGTGGGGTCAGCAGCACCGCACGTGCACCCGCATCCAACGCCTGCCGCAGTGATTCCACCTGCATGCCGTGCGTATCCACCGCCACCGGCAACGGCACGTGTCCGGCCGCACCGAGGACATTGAGGCTGCCCAGGAAACAGGGATCCTCCACCGCGATGCGGTCCCCCGGCAGCAGCCACGCCGACAGCAGGCGCTCGATGCCATCGACCGCGCCGTGGCTCAGTTCCAGCGCATAGTCCGGCGGGCAATCGGCATCCAGCGAGGCCCGTGCCAGGCGTTGCATGCGTGGATCAACCGTCTCCACCCCATACAGGCGCGGAGCCGTCGCAGCCACGCGGAGGCTGGGCAGGCAGCGCGGATCCGGATTGCCGCCGGCCAGATCATGCAGGGCCAACCCCGGCGCACTGCCCTCGCGTGCCATCGTCGCCGGTAGGCCGCGCACCACGGTGCCGCGACGTCCCGCCGTACTGGCCAGCCCCGCTGCATCCAGCCGCTTGTAGGCCGCCGCCACGGTGTTGCGGTTGACCCCCAGCTGATCGGCCAGATCGCGTACCGGCGGCAGCACGCTGCCGGCTGCCAGATGGCCGCTACCGATGCCCTCGCGGATGCTGTCGAAGATCGCTTCGGCGCTGTTCCCGGTGATTTTCATTTTGTCCTATGCCAAACTATATCTTGTCCTGTGCCAGTGTATCCCACCCTGGCCACCCCGCACCGGAGGTGCCCCATGTCCCTCGCCGCCGCCGACTGGCCCGTCGCCCAGTCCGTCGAACAGATCGCCGCCAATCTCGCCACCGTGCACCAGCGCATCGCCAGCGCCTGTGCCCGCGCCGGTCGTGATCCGGCCAGCGTGCGCCTGCTACCGGTCAGCAAGACCGTCGATGAAGCACGCATCCGCATGGCCGTAGCCGCCGGTTGCCACCAACTGGGGGAAAACAAGGTGCAGGAGGCGCAGCGCAAGGCCGAGGCCATGGCTGACCTTGGCGTGCACTGGTCGGTCATTGGCCACCTGCAGACCAACAAGGCCCGGTACGTCGCACGCTTCGCCAGCGAGTTCCAGGCGCTGGACAGCCTGCGCGTGGCCGAGGCGCTGCAGCAGCGGCTGCTGCTGGAGGACCGTACGCTGGATGTGTTCGTACAGGTCAACACCTCGGCCGAGCCCAGCAAATACGGCCTGGAGCCGGCTGCGGTGGCCGACTTCGTGCAGCAGCTGCCCGCCTTCGACCGCCTGCGCGTGCGTGGCCTGATGACCCTCGCCATCTTCACCCCCGAGGTGGAACGCGTACGCGCCTGCTTCGTGCGCCTGCGCGAGCTGCGCGACCAGCTGCAGCAGACGGCGCCGGCAGGCCTGGACCTGTCGCAGCTGTCGATGGGCATGTCCGGTGATTTTGAAGTCGCCATCGAGGAAGGTGCCACCGTCGTCCGCGTTGGCCAAGCGATCTTCGGTGCACGCTCCACGCCCGACAGCTTCTACTGGCCCACCCCGGGAGCACCGGCATGAAGCGCGCCGTTGCCCTGCAGCACGTGGCCTTTGAAGATCTTGGCACCCTGCATCCGCTGCTGCTCGCGCAGGGATGGCAGGTACATACACTGCAAGCCGGCGTGGATGCACTCGATGCTGCCGAAGATGCCGATCTGCTGGTGGTGCTGGGTGGCCCGATCAGCGTCAACGATGGATCGGCCTACCCGTTCCTCGCCGACAGCACCGCGTTGCTGCAGCGTCGCCTGCAGCAACAGCGGCCGACGCTGGGCATCTGCTTGGGCGCCCAGTTGATGGCGCGCGCACTGCATGCGGTCGTTGCCCCCACCGGCGGCAAGGAAATTGGTTTCGCACCGCTGCTGCTCACCGATGAAGGCCAGCGCTCGCCTTTGCAGGCATTACAGGGCATCCCGGTGCTGCACTGGCATGGTGAAGCCTTCGAACTGCCGGAGGGCGCACGCCGCCTCGCCAGTACGCCCGCCTGTCGCCACCAGGCCTTCGCCATCGCCCACCATGCACTCGCCCTGCAATGCCATCCGGAACTGGATGCGCGCCAGTTCGAGCGCTGGCTGATCGGCCACGCGCTGGAACTGGCCGCGGCCGGCATCGATCCCATCGACCTGCGCGCGCAGGCCCGCCGCTACGGCGGGCCTCTCGCCGCTGCGGCGACCGCGATGTTCCAACAGTGGCTGCACGACCTGCCGGAGACCCGCCCATGCACTACCGCCTGACCATCCAGCACAACGGCATCCACTGGGGCCATTTCGACTGTGACGGTCCCAATGCGCTGCAACGCATCGATGCCATCGCCGCACGCCTGCCCGCCGCCGAAGGCTTCAGCCTGCAACGGCAGAAGGGCATCGGCGAGGAGCGCATCCTCTCCAGCACTGCCGATGGCCTGCGCGTGCTGGCCGCGCAGATCCAATACCGCGATCTCTGATCCCCAGGTGATGCGGCATTGACCCAACGCATGCTGCGCAACGTCCTGTAGAGTCGTACCCGCTCGATGCCGCAGGAACGCGCTCATGCCAGACCACCTTCCGCCAACCTCCAGACTGTCCCTGTCACGCGGCTCCATCGACGGCCTGCGCATTGCCCCGCGCTGGCCCGCGTCACAGGTCATCCTCGAGGCCGAGGTCCTGCAGTGCCTGCTTGATGCGCAGGAACTGCTGCCATCCACGCTGCGCCTGCTGGTCACCCGCGGCTTCGAATGCAGCCAGGGAAAGCTGGGAGGCTTCCGGCGTCTGGTACGGCGGCTCGGCATCGCCGTGTTCCGCTGCTGCTATCGGCATCGCCACGATGAGATCGACGCCATTTTCGGCGCCAACAGCCATGATCTGGACGGTCGCCATGTGGATGTCTCGCTGGTCCTGCACGGCCGGCGCGTACGCCTGCTTCCGCTGGGCGTGTTCACTCCATTGCGCTGGCAGCAGCAGCGCGTCAGCCGTCATGCAGACGCCGTTGCAGCGGCCAAGCATGCACTGCAGCGGTGCGGCTTCGATCTGCACCCCAACGCCACCGAGAGCCTGCAGATCCACTGCGACCATCGCGGCACGACACTGGCGGAACGGTCGCGTTGATCGACGTTCCAAGCGCACTGCAGGCAACCTGCACCGAGCTCCAGCAACGCCTGGGACGGATCGACAACCTGTCGGGCAATGGTGAACACCGCCTCGTCCTCGAGGGAGAACTGCTGCGCTTCCCCTATCGCATCTATGCGGACGCTACGAACCTGTTCCGGCTCGCATCCCATCTGCAGGACGATGCGCGCGCCCTCTGCCTCTGCCTGCTCTCGCGCCATTGTGACGGACATGTACGGCAACGTGCGATCGAGACGCTGGGTCCCTCGCCGATGCCCTGGGTGCATGCCTTCCAGCTGGCCTTGCTGGGGGAGTACGTGGACGAGGTCGCGTCGGCCGTGGCGATCCCGGCGCAACAGACCGGCCTGCAGCGCTATGCCGCGCTCATTGGCGAGAACCGCGCATTCTTCGACCTCTGCCGACAGCGCGCTGCCAGTTACTGGAATGCCTACTACCGCGCCCGCTACCCCAGCCTGCGTATGTTCCCCGCGCATCGCCTGCTGCTGCAGATGGAACGCGCCGCGCGCTCGCCATAGCCCGCTCTACGCGTGCCACGCCCGCGTGGCACTACCACAGGACGGGCGCGCACAAGCTCGGATGCCAATGCTTCTTCTTTACTGTAACGTGACGCCGCTGCCCTTGCCGCCGCGGGCTGTTCCCTTCCCTCGCCTGCCCCGTGCCCATGCCTGTCGAATCGACGGATGTCGCGCAGCAGTGCGCAGCCCGCTACCGGCCGCTGCACGCCCACGTCCGTCGCAAACTCATCCAACACAGCTTTGCCTCAGGTGCTGCTGCGGTCACTGGCCCTCTGCACGCTGCCGACGTCTCCGACCCGTCCGGGGTAGTCAGCGATGAGTGAGCGTCGGCAGCACTGGCAAGCGGTGACGATCAGCATCGGGCTGCACCTGCTGCCGTTGCTGCTGTTCGTCCACTGGGTGTCCACCCCGCCGCTGCAGCCGCCGCCGGAACAGGACGTACGCATCAGCCTGCGCCTGCTGGCGCCAGCCACGCCGCCGCAGCCGGTGGAAGAACTGCAGTCCGAACGCTTCAGCCAGGCCCAGCAATCGCGGGCAGCCGAGGCGCGGAAAACACCCCCACCACCGCGGGCCACGGCGGCACCCGAGGGCAACCTCGCCGCCAGCGAGAAGAATAGCGACGGCCACCAGTCCTTGCCCGTGGCCCCACCTGCGGCCGCGACCGATGCCCGTTCCGCACCGGCATCGATCACGGCCGCACCGCCCGCTCCGGACGCACCACCGGCGGACTTCCAGGCCGGCGCCGCCAGCGACCAGTGGGAAGCCCGCCTGATGGCGCGGCTGGAGCGTTACCGCTATTACCCCGCCGTAGCGAGGTCGCGGCGCCAGCAGGGCACCGCATGGGTCAGGGCCAGCATCGACCGCGACGGTCGCCTGCGGGCATTGCGTATGGAACAGTCCAGTGGACAGCCGATGCTGGATGAAAGCGCGCTGCCGACATTCCGCCGCGCGCAGCCCCTGCCCCGGATTCCAGAAGAACTGCCAGCTCCGCAGGAACTGGTGGTGCCGGTGGAGTACTACCTGCGCTAAGCGCTGTAGGCCTCTGCCTCGATCTCGAACAGCATTCCTTCCAACGCCAGCCGCGGCACCGGAATCAACGTGCAGGTCGGCGCTGCGCGATTGGCCCAACGTCGCCGCACCTGGCGGGCGATGATGCCCAGGCGATCCTCGTCGTGGTCGACCACCAGGATCCGCAGCCGTGCAACATCGGCCAGATCCGCATGCGCCGACCGCAGCGCGGTCTGCAGATTGTCCAGTGCCTGCGACACCTGCTCCTCGAAGCTCGGCGACAGGCTTCCCTGGTCGTCCTCGCCTCCCTGTCCGGCGATATGGATCACACGCGCTGGCAGTCGCACCACCGCCACATGCGAATATCCGTTGGCACTGGGATCGTGCAGGCCGGGCGGATCGAACAGATCCAGCAGGCCATGGCTGAAGTCCGGGGTGGTCAGCAGGTTCATACCGCATGCCTCGTGGGGAATGCGACGCAGTCTGCGACCTCAACTGCTGTTGAGGTCAAACCGATTACCTGCAACAGAGCGGTCCAACGCACGCAACGATCTGCAGGATCAGGTCCACGCCGGGTCCGCAGTGAAATCGATCGTCAGCCAGAACGTGCTGCTTCGCGCGTCCAACCGCACTGCAATCTCATCGCGCATCGCATCCACCTCACCCACCGTGCCCAGCGGCGTCGACGGCGACGTCAGGATGTGGATCTCGATGAAGCGCATCCGCCCCATCTTCGCTACATGGCTGGTGAAGCCGGCATAGCCATGCTCGGCCACGAATGCCTGCATCACCTGCTGCACGCGCTCGTCCAGGTCATCGGGCGCCACCTGCAGCACTTCACGCATGGCCTTCCACGCACTGCGCGCCGGCACCGGCAACACCGCCAGGCTGATCAACGCCAGTACGATCGAATCCAGATAGGGCACCCAGTGGTGCCACTGGCCACCATGCAGCACCAGCGCCAATACGAAGGCCAGCACCACCGCCAGGCTCATCAAGCCCCCCAGCAACCAGCCGCGCACATCCAGCCGCAGCAATGCCGACTGCAGCCTGCGGGCCCGCTGGGCCACGAACGCGGCCATGCCCAGGTTGCTGGCACTCAGCAGCGCCGCCCACCACAGCGCCGGTCCGAACTTCACTTCGTGCCCGCCGGTGGTCAAGCCGATCACCGCGTTGGCCAGCGCATACACGCAGGCCAGAGACAGGATCACCCCGCCCAGCGCCTCGACCATCGGCTCCAGGTGCCAATAGCCGTACTGGAAGCGCGGGCTGTGCTCCCGCGCCACCAACCGCAGCACCGACAACGACACCAGGGTCAGGGCTACGTCGACCAGGCTGTAGATGCCGTCGAACAGGATGGCCTGCGATCCCACCAGCAGGCCACCGATGAAGCCAACCGCGCTGACCGCCACGGTGACCCCGATCGAGAACTTCAGGATGCGTTGCTCGCGCGCGGTATCCATCGTCCGCCGAAGGGCCGACCGTACCGGCTCAGGCCTTCAGCACCTCCACCTTGTAGGACGGCACGTCGCCATCGCGCTCGATGATAAGGCCATGGACGTCCGACTCGAAGCCCGGGAAGCGCGCGTTCTGCTCGCGGGCGATGCGCAGCGACTGGATGATCGGTTCGTCGCGGTCGCCGAAGCGCTCGCCCGGCATGATCGTCGGGATGCCCGGCGGATACGGCACCAGCATCGTCGCAGCGATGCGGCCGCTGATCTGCTCGATGTCGACCCGCTCGATCTCGCCCTTCACCAGGTGGTTGTAGGCATCGGCCGGGGTCATCACCGGCGTCGGCAGGTCCACGTACATCTCACGCATCACCTTGGCCACCGCGAACTCCTGGTTGAACGCATGCAGTGCGTCGCACAGGTCACGCAGGCCCCAGCCGGCATAGGCATGGGGATAGTCGGCAGCCAGCGACGGCAGCGCCTGGGTCAGCGGCGCGTTGCGGTCGTACAGCTCCTTGAACGCCATCAGCTCGGTAACCAAGGTGCTCCACTTGCCCTTGGTGATGCCCATCGAGAACAGGAACAGCACCGAGTACAGGTTGGTCTTCTCCACGGTGATGCCGCGGCCCCACAGGAACTTGCTCAGCACCGCAGCCGGGATGCCCAGCTTGCCCATGCTGCCGTCCATCGACAGCCCCGGTGTCAACAGGGTCACCTTGATCGGATCGATCAGCACATAGTCATCCACCAGGTTCTCGAACCCGTGCCAATGCGCATCGGGCTGCAGGTACCACTCCTCGCGCTTGGCGACCAGCGGCGCCGGTGTATCGCCCTTGTCCAGGCTGCGCTCGACCTTGGTCGGTTGCCACACGCTGAACCACCAGTCATCGCGGCCCAGATCGTCGCGTACATGCAGCATCGCCCTGCGGAAGGCGATCGCCTCGTCATGCATTTCCTGCACCAGCGAACGCCCCGCATCCCCTTCCATCATCTTCGAGGCAACATCACACGCCGCGATCACGCCGTAATGCGGGCTGGTCGAGGTATGCATCATGAATGATTCGTTGAAGCGTTCGGCGTCCAGGTCGCGACTGGCCGAATTGCGCACGTGGATCATCGAGGCCTGCGAGAACGCGGCCAACAGCTTGTGCGTGGAATGGGTGGTGAAGATGATCGCGTCCTGCTCGCGCGGCTTGCCCTTGGCCATGCCGTAGTGGTTCTCGTAGAACGGATGGAACGCGGCATAGGCGTACCAGGCCTCATCGAAATGCAGGAAGTCGACCGCGCTGCCGATCTCCTCGGCGATTTTCTCGGCGTTGTAGCACAGGCCGTCGTAGGTCGAGTTGGTCACCACCGCGATACGCGGCTTGGAACCGGCCTGGTAGGCCTGGCTGGCAAGCGGATTGGCCGCGATGCTCTGCTGCAGGGCTTCGGGGGTGAACTGGTCCAGGCTGATCGGGCCGATGATGCCGTGCGCATTGCGGCTGGGCGTGAAGTACACCGGCACCGCGCCGGTCATGATCAGCGAATGCAGCAGCGACTTGTGGCAGTTACGGTCGACGAACACCACGTCGCCGCGGGCCACGGTGCCATGCCACACGATCTTGTTGGCCGTTGACGTACCGTTGGTGACGAAGAAGGTGTGGTCGGCGCCGAAGTTGCGCGCGGCCTCGTCCTCGGCCTCCTTGATCGGGCCGGTGTGGTCCAGCAGCGAGCCCAGCTCCGGCACCGAAATCGATAGATCGCTGCGCAGCGTATTCTCACCATAGAACTGGTGGAAGGCGCGCCCGACCGGTGACTTGGTGAAGGCCACGCCACCGGCATGCCCAGGCGTATGCCAGGAATAGTTCGACTCGGCCGCGTGGTGGATCAGCGCCTTGAAGAACGGCGGCAGCAGGTTCTGCATGTAGTCTTCGGCCGCACGCATCACCTGACGCGAGATGAAGCTCTTGGTGTCTTCGAACAGGAAGATGAAACCGTGGATGTACTTGAGCAGCTTGCTCGGCACCTTCTCGATGGTACGGCGCTCGCCGTAAAGGAACACCGGCAGGTTGGCGCGGCGCGCACTCTGCTCGCGCAGGAAAGCGGTCAGGCGCTGGAATTCGCCATCGACCTCCTCGCTGCCGTCGATCGAGATCAGCACCGCCGAAGCGGCCACATAGGTACGGGCGCCGGCACGGGCATCGTCCAGGTTCAGGCCGCACAGCACGCGCTGGTCATTGCTGCGCAGTTCTTCCACCAGCGCACGGATGAGGATGCCGCCGATGCGCGGCGAATCGTAGTCACCGTCAATGACGATGACCGGATAATCCAGGGACTTGAAATACACGTTGATTCTCCTTGTCTAACTCAGGAACGCTGGGCGCCGGCAGAGATCGCCGCCGCCTCGCGGGAACGCTGCCGCTGCTGGCGACGCTCCTCGCTGAAGAAGGGATAGAACACGGTGATGAACAGCACGAACAGGAAGGCGTACTGCACGATCGTTCCCGACGAGCCGTAGATCGCCCACAGGCAGTACACGACCGTCAGGCTGGTCAGGGTCCAGAACGCACCGGTGTGGACCAGCGTGTGCGACCGCTCCACCACGAAGTAGCAGGCCACGCATGAATAGATGTACGGCAGCAGCGTCAGCACGACCGCCGCCGAAGTGATCACGTCGAACTGGGCCGAGGCGGTCTTCGAGGTGGAGGTCACCAGCACCGCCAGGGTCATCAGCACGGCCACGATCAGCACGCCCTTGACCGGCACGTCGTCCTTGTTGGTCTTGCTGAAGATGCTCGGGAACAGGCCATCGTCGGAGGCCGCCTTGGCGCTCTGCGCGGTCAGCAGGATCCAGCCGCCCAGCGAACCTGCGGCGCCGATGAAGGCGCACAGGCTGACCAGCGCACCACCCCAGCCACCGACGGCCTTGGCCGCCGCCAGTGCGAACGGCGCGTCAGACACCTGCAGCTCGCCGTTGGGCACCATGCCCATGATCACCGACGAGCTGGCGATGTAGGCGATGGCGGCCAGGAACACACCGGCCAGGGTGGCGCGGGCCACGTTCTTCTCCGGGTTTTCGACCACACCGGCCGTGACCGAGGCCGACTCGACGCCGATGAAGGCCCACAGGGTCAGTGCCGCAGCACTGGAGATCGCACCGAAGTTCGACTCACCGGAGACGTTGTAGGCCCCCTTGAAGATGTCGGCATCGAAGAAGAACCAGCCGAAGATGGCGATGCCCAGGATCGGCACCAGCGCGAAGCTGGTGGTGACCGTCTGCACGCGGCTGACGAACGCCGGTCCGATCATGTTGGCAAAGCTCAGCGCCCATACCAGGATCAGCACCGCGATGCAGCGCACCAGCGGCTCGGACAGGATCGGGAAGAAGTAGCTGAAGTAGCCCACCGCCGCGATGGGAATGGCAACGTTGCCGATCCAGTTGGCGAACCAGTAGATGGTGTTGGTCTGGAAGCCCATGTACGGGCCGAACCAATCGCGTGCATACGCATACGGGCCGCCCGCTTTGGGCGCCAGCTTGCCGAGCTTGGCGAACACGAAGGCCAGCAGCAGCGCACCGGCCGTGGTGATCAGCCACCCCCATATCGAGGCGGTACCGATCTTGGCCAGGCTGGAGGGCAGCAGGAACACCCCTGAGCCCATCATGTTGCCGGCGACGAGGAAGGTGGCTCCGACCACCCCGATTTTCTTTGCTTCTGCCATGACAATCTCCTGTACCTGGCATGGGCCCGGTGAACCCGGGCGTGGGGAATGGTGACGCTGGCGTACTGCCGCTGGCGCTTACTTGATGAAGTTGTATTGCAGGCTGCCCTGCACCCGGACCGTGTCGCCGCGCGCGCCGCTCTGCTGCTGCAGGCGGCCGTACAGCAGTTCCATGCCCATCGTCCACGACGGGGCCGGGCTCCAGATCAGGTTGAACACGCCGTAGCGGCTTTGCCGGAATGCATCACTCGGCAGCGCCGCATTGCGCTCGAGTGCCAGCTGACCGTAGATCAGGTTCGAGCGCCACAGATCAGACCAGTAATGCGTGTAGCCAACGAAGCCACCGTGCAGGTCCAGCGCATCGATGCGTCCATCGGCACCTACCACGGCGTCAAGACCGGAACCGGTGAGATCGGCGGTGTAGCGGCTCAGGCCGCGGCCGCCCAGCGCACCGAACAGCAACAGATCGCGTTCCCCCACCGAGGCCGAGCCACTGAGCTGCGCGCCACCGGCAAAGACGCGGTCACGGCGGGCATCGCCGTCGTAGGCCAGATTGCGCGCCACGACGCCCAGTTGCAGGTGGCCCCAGTCACGCTCCATGCGCGCGATGGCACTCACATCCGGCAATCGATTGACCGCCGCCATCGCATCGCTGGCACCGGCCAGCTCAGTGTCCGGGTCTTCGGCGGCCAGGGTCAGGGTGTTGCCCTTGCCCAGTGCAAAGCTGTGATGGATGCCGGCCACCAGCAGGTAACCGGCGCCGCCGGGTCCGGCAAAATCCAGCGTGTCGGGCAGGCTGTCCGGGTCCATGAAGCTGGAATACCCGTAACCCGCATACGTGTTGCCAAGCTGGCCATAGGCATGGCGCAGGCGGAACTGATAGCCATCGCTGCTGCCGAAGAAGTCATTCTCCAGATAGAAGCGCAGGTTGCCATGGGTGGTCGGCCGCCGCGCCTCGAAACTGAAACGCGTCTGCTTGGCGTGGATGTTGAAGTTCGAAACATCGCGATGGCTGCCGCCCACCGGCATCGACGAGGGAATGAACTGATCCTCGTCCCCTGCGCCGCGCGAATCCGCGATCGCATCGAGCTTGGCATAGCCACCGATGCGGATCACGGTGTCGGTGCCGGGAATGGCGAAGAAGCCTTTCAGGTCCGGATCGGTCGGGCCGGCGGCGCTGTCCGGGCGCGAGGCCGCCGTTGACGGGTCGGCCACCGACTCACGCTGTGGCAGCACGGTCGGCGACACGCCGGGAACCTGGGTCGGGTGCAGGATGCCGCTGGCGGTTGACACCGTCGTGGTCGCCTGCGATGCAGTGGGCGTCGGCGTCGGCAGTACAACGGGCGCCGCAGCCGCGCGCTCTTCGCGTCGTTCCAACTGGTCCAGACGCTGCTGCATGCCCTGCAGCGTCTGCCGCATCGCATCGATCTCCCGACGCAATGCCTGCGCATCATCCTGCGCGTGCAACGGCATCGCTGCCATCGCCGCCAGACACCCCATACTCAGTACCGCCAAGCGCATTGCATTCTCCCCGGGCTGGAACTCCCGCTGTGCCGCCGTGCAGCGCGCGTGCGCCGCGACGACCTCAACGAGCCGTTGCTGGAAATGCGGGTACTGCGTCGACGACCGTCACCAGCCTGCACCTTGCAGGCGACATGGGAATGACACCATTCTCCCTGCCCAGACTGCGCCGGAGTCGCTTCCACTGCAGCAGTGCTGCCGAAGGGGTAGCGACCGCAGCGGACTGGGTAGCAAGGGCGGGGTGAGAACGTCGTGAATGGCATTGCGCGCATGCTCTCTCGAGGGCATGACGTGTGCGGCATCCATCGCGCAGTGACGCTGTAATCCATGCGCCAAGGCTAGTTCGACTGTCGTTTTTGGCCTTGATTGGGATCAAGGCGAAATGCTTGATGTCAGTCACGATTCAGACGTGACATCTGTTCGCGCCGTGCGCAGCCCACATCGCCGGGACTGTCGCAGAAAGCAACAGGCCCACATGTCGCCATGTGGGCCTGTCACTCGGCTCAGCAGCCCGGCGCCTCAGCGCGGGCCAAGTACCGCCTGCAGATCGTTGCCCTGCGGAAGGCCGGCACGTCGCTGCACCTGGCCCTGCGCATCCTGGAACAGGATGCCCGGCGTACCCTGGAAGCCCATCTCCACCATCAGCACCTGGTTGGCATCCAGTTTCGCTGCGATCTCCCGGCTGATGCCGGACAGCGGCTTGATGCCACCGCGATCGAACTGATGCTCGTTCTCCAGCAGTGCCGCACTGGGATCGCGCGCGGCCATGATCGCCGCCGCCTTGGCCGGACTGTCTTCACGGATCACGCCGACCATGATGTGGCGCAACTGCACCTTTCCTGCGTCCACCCAGGGCCGCGCCGCCTCCCAGAACTTGTGGCAGTAGGGGCAATTGGCATCGCTGAAGGTGTACACCACGCGCGGCGCGTCGGCCTTGCCATCGCGTACCCAGGCACTGGCCTCCAGCTTGCTCCACATCTTGGCCGACATCGGCGCGGCAACCAGCTTCTCCAGCGTCCCGGCTGCAACTTCGTTGCCCTCGGCGTCGAACAGGCTACCCACCAGCACATGCTTGCCATCGGCGGTCACGTAAGCTGCTGCCGGCTGCTGGCCGCCAACCATGCCGGCAAAGCCGCGCAGGCCGCCCGGCGCGTCGAATTCGGAGACCACCTCGAAGCCATGCTTCTCGATGCCCTTCAGGACAGCTGGCAACTCACCCTTCCTGGCGGCTGCCGTTGCCGAAGCCGTTGCCGGTGCAGCGGCACCCTTGCCCGGTGGGGTCTGTGCCTGGCTGCAGGCAGCCAGCGCCAGCATGGCCGGCAGCATCAGCGTATGCGCGATGCGCGGGGAAATCGACAACATGGAAACTCCGTAGTGGGATGCCAGCGCAGGCTACCGCAGCCGGCGCAGTTTGTGTTCAAGACCGGCCTGGGTCAGTTCGCCCAGATGCAGTTCCTGCAACCGCCCCTGCGCGTCGAAGAAGAGCGTGGAGGGGAAAGCCCGGACGTCCAGCGAGGTAGAGGCAGCCGATGACTCATCCAGCAGGACGTTGCCCAGCAAGATGTGTTCAGCGGCCAGAAAGGTCTGGACCTCGGCAAGGGTCTCGCCCTGGTTGAGGAAGACGAACTGGATATCGGCATGCTTCTGCTGGGCCGTCGCCAGCACCGGCATCTCCCGGCGACACGGGCCGCACCAGCTTGCCCACAGATTCAGGACCAGCGGCCGGCCGTGAAACTGCTGCAGGTCAACCGCCCTGCCCTGCAGGTCGACCACCTGCAGTGTCGGCAGCGGCATCTGCTTTGCCTGCCAGTACGCGAGCCCCTGGCTTGCACCGCCCCACAGCAGCAGCCCGGCCAGCGCACCTGCCAGCACCGGTGCCCTCAACGCGCGATGCCTGCGCAGTCGCCACAGCGCCCAGGCAAATCCAGCGCCAATCACAACGGGCAGGTGATACCCACCATCAGCAATCTGCAGCACGCTCCAGGGAGCTTCACGATAAAGGCTGAAATGCGCGGCAACAAAGGAGAGCCGGCCACACAGCAGGCCAACCAGCAGCATGTCCAGCACCATCCCGGCTGCAGGTGGTCGAGCCTGGCCAGGCTCAGCACGCGACCAGACGCGCGCAATGGCCATCGCCAGCAACAGGAAGATCAGGATCAACACCACCGGCATCGGCACCGGCCCAACACTCGACATCAGCTCACCTGCTCTAGCCTGCATAGACCCGCATGGTCAAAGCGTCGTGCCTGCGATGCAAGCACGACGCATCCAACAGCGTTCATCAAGCGGCGTTGCGCCCCAGCTGCGTGCCTGGCGAGGCGCGCAGCCCCCGCAGACTGCCGGCCACGGCAGGCGTCAGCGGACGATCGCGGCGTTTATTGCTGACGTGGCGACGATAGTTGGCGGGCGTCATGCCGACGATGCGCAGGAACAGCCGGCGGAATGCGCTCTGATCAGCGTAGCCCACCCCCCAGGCAACTTCGTCGATGCTGGCGCCCTGCTGCAGCAACGTCTGCGCCTTTGCCACGCGCAGTCGCTGGCAGTACTCGATGGGCCGCAGGCCGGTCGCTTTCAGGAAACGGCGTTGCAGGGTCCGCGGTTCCAGGCCGGCGATCTCACAGATTGCCCCCAGCGTCGCCCCACGTGCAGCCGTGGTATGCAGCCAGCGCTGCGCCTTCAGCACGTCACGGTCGCCATGGGCGAAGTTGGCACTGAATCGCTCGAGATCCTGTTGGATCCCCACCGGCACCACTATCCCCAACTGTTGTGCCACCGCGCTGGCCACGCCCTGGCCGTGCAGCCGGTACAGCAGGCGCAGACCGAGGAAGCGCCAGGCCTGGGCCCCGCCCACGGTGAGCAGATCGCCATCATCGACGAGCGCCCGCTCGCTGGGTGCCCAGCCGCCGACCTGCACCTGCAGCGCCGGGTGGCGGTTGAGGTCTGGGCCGGAGACTGTACGCCCGGTCAGCAGACCGGCCCGCGCCAGCACACTGACCCCGTCACCTGCGGCGGCCAGCAGGCTGCCGCCGTCGTAGTGGGCCCGCAACCAATCCAGCAGGACATCCTCGGCACGCAGCGACGCGCCGGAGCTGACCTGGCCCGGCAAGGCGATCACCGCAGGAATTGCCGCGTCCAGCATCTCGGCGCCGGCAATGCGATGCACGCCGGTATTGCTCGCAGGCACGATCCAGCGGGTGACCAGCACCCGCTTGCAGGGCCGTCGCTGCTGCTGCGCCAGGCGATTGGCGACGTGCGCCATTTCGGCAAGCACCGATGCAGCCGACGGATCGCCTCCGGGGTATTCAACCACCGCAACCTCGACGAATCCTTCGTTCCTGATTCCCTCCACTCCCCACCTCCTCTTCCGGTTCAGGCCGTCGAGCGGCCGGTTCAGGCGCAGGGTAGGAACTGCTTTGCCCCGGGGGCTATGAAGAAAGTTGCAAAGTGCGCTGAATGGGCGATGCGACCCATGCCTTGACTCTTGACCAGAGTCCAGGGATGACTATGCACGGCAGGTCCAGAGGAGTCCGCCGTGAACATTGGTCAGTTGGCACGCCAGGCCGGCGTCCCCATCGACACCGTCCGCTACTACGAACGTCAGCAGCTTCTGCCCACTGCGGCACGTACGGCAGGTGGCTATCGCATCTTCGGCGAGCAGGATCTGCGACGCCTGCGCTTCATCCGCCGGGCAAAGGCATTGGGCTTCAGCCTTGATGAGATCGGCGAGCTGCTTTCCCTCAGCGACCATCCTCCGCAGGACATGGGCAGCGTGCGCGACACCGCGCGGATTCGCCTGCAGGACATCGAACTGCGGATGGCCGAACTACAGCGCATGCATGGCGCCCTCTCGCAGCTGGTGGAGGCCTGCCCCGGGCACGGCGCGCTCGACCAGTGCCCGATCCTCGCCGCGCTGACCGGAGAGGACCGCTGACCCTTGGCGTCTGCGTCCACACATGTGCTGCACGGCAGGCGGAATTCGCAACCGCGCCATCGCACGCCATGTGTGGAAAAGTGCAACAAATCGCTTGCCAACCCCTGGGGGCGCAGCTATTATTTCGCTCCTCAGCGACGTGGGGCCATAGCTCAGCTGGGAGAGCGCCTGCATGGCATGCAGGAGGTCAGCGGTTCGATCCCGCTTGGCTCCACCA
>NZ_JBQOIF010000029.1:0-57738 GCF_052665395.1 Stenotrophomonas sp. 3(2025)
TAGATCCACGCCATGCGTGGATGAGGTATCCCGCGTAGAACACACACCCAGTAGATCCACGCCATGCGTGGATGAGGCATCCTGCGTAGAACGCATACCCAGTAGATCCACGCCATGCGTGGATGAAGACGTCCCCGGTGTCAGAGCCCTTTCCTGCGGAAAGGGATCCGACCCCGGTGCTCAGTTGCCCAGCTTCTTCTGCCGCGAACGCTCGCGAGCGGCGCGCTCGTCGTCACGCAGGCTGGGCCAGGCGGCGTGCAGGTACTGCAGGCCCGACCACAGGGTCAGCACCGCGGCAATGGCCAGGGTCCAGTCACCGATATGGAATACCGGCGGGCCCATCCAGATGTCGTCGACCGGCACGTTTGGCGCCACCGAATACAGCAGGCACAGCAGCGCGACCATCTGCGCGGTGGTCTTGACCTTGCCGATCATCGCCACCCGCACCTTGGCACGCTGGCCGAGTTCGGCCATCCACTCGCGCAGCGCCGACACCGCAATCTCGCGGCCGACGATCACCGCCGCCCAGAACGCCATCCACGGGGTCGGATGACCCTGCACGATCAGGAACAGGGCCACCGCCACCATCAGCTTGTCCGCCACCGGGTCGAGGAAGGCGCCGAACGCCGACTCCAGGCCGTAACGGCGCGCGATCCAGCCATCGAGCCAGTCGGTGATCGCGGCCAGGCCGAAGATCGCCGCCGATGCGAAGTTGGTCCAGGTGTAGGGCAGGTAGAACACCAGCACCAGCACCGGGATCATCACGATCCGCAACAGGGTCAGCCAGGTGGGCAGGGTCAACGTCATGCGGCTTTATTCTCTCTCTACTCGGCCGGATCCGGCGCGGCCAACCCGTGCAGGTTAGCGTAGATGCGCGCTGCGAGGGCATCATTGATGCCTTCCACCTTGGCAATTTCCGCTTCTCCGGCCGCTTTCAGGCCAACCAAGCCACCGAAATGCTTCAGCAGGCTGGCGCGCCGGCGCGGCCCGATGCCGGGGATGTCTTCCAGTTTGCTGGTCATCCGGGCCTTCTGCCGGCGCCCGCGATGGCCGGTGATGGCGAAGCGGTGTGCTTCATCGCGCACCTGCTGGATGAACTGCAGGGCGGGATCGGCCGCACCCGGGCGCAGTTCGCGGCCATCGGGCATCACCAGCGCTTCGTGGCCGGCACGGCGTTCCACGCCTTTGGCCACGCCCACCAGCAGCACGTCTTCCACGCCCAGATCGGCCAGCGCCGCCTGGGCCTGTGCCAGCTGGCCGGCGCCACCGTCGATCAGCAGCACATCCGGCAACACGCCCTGCTCTTCCACTGCACGGCGGAAGCGGCGGTCGATCGCCTGGCGCATCGCGGCGTAGTCATCGCCCGGCTCGATGCCACTGATGTTGAAGCGGCGGTACTGCGCACGCACCGGGCCGGCAGCATCGAACACCACGCAGGAGGCCACGGTGGCTTCGCCCATGGTATGGCTGATGTCGAAGCACTCCACCCGCTTCACCGGTTCGGCCAGCCCCAGCATCACCCGCAGCGCTTCGCTGCGCGCGTGCTGCGCGGTGCGGCTGTTGATCTCGGTAGCCAGGGTCAACTGTGCGTTGCGGCTGGCCAGTTCCAGGTAGCCGGCGCGCTCGCCGCGGACGTTCCATTTCAACTGCACCTTGCGCTCGGCCGAGGCCGACAGTGCAGAACCGATCAGATCGGCATCGGGAATTTCGCGGTCGAGCAGGATCTCGCGCGGCGGCTCGAATTCGATGTAGTACTGCGAAACAAAGGCCGCCAGCACTTCATCCGGGCTTTCCTCGCCATTGGTGCGGGGAAAGAACGGGCGGGTGCCCAGGTTGCGGCCATCGCGGAAGGCCAGCAGCATCACGCAGGCCTGCGAGCCCTGCATGGCCACCGCCAGCACGTCGAGGTCGGCCGCGCGGCCGTCCACGTACTGGCGGGTCTGCATGCTGCGCAATGAAGTAATCAGATCGCGCAGTCGCGCGGCCTGCTCGAATTCCAGCGCTTCGCTGGCCACCTGCATCTGCTCGCCGAGCTCCCGGGTCAGCTCATCGCTCTTGCCTTCCAGGAACATCGCCGCGCGGCGCACCGACTCGGCGTAGTCCGCTGCGGGCACCAGTTCCACGCACGGCGCGCTGCAGCGTCCGATCTGATACTGCAGGCAGGGCCGCGAACGGTTGCGGAACACGCTGTCTTCGCAGCTGCGCAGCTTGAACAGTTTGTGCATCAGGTTCAGCGTCTCGCGCACCGCGGTGACGCCGGGATACGGCCCGAAATAGCGGCCAGGAATGGCACGCGGGCCACGATGCAGGGCGATGCGCGGCCAGTCTTCGCGGGTCAGCAGCACATGCGGATAGGTCTTGTCGTCGCGCAGGGACACGTTGTAGCGCGGCGACAGCGACTTGATCAGCTGGTTTTCCAGCAGCAGCGCTTCGGCTTCCGAGCGCGTTACGGTCACGTCCATGCGCACGATCTGCGAGAGCATCGACATGATGCGCGCGTTCTTCGGACTGCCGTTGAAATAGCTGCCCACGCGGTTGCGCAGCGCGCGGGCCTTGCCGACGTACAACAGCGTGTCGTCGGCCGCGTACATGCGGTACACGCCCGGGGCGGTACTCAGCTGGGCCGCGAATGCCTTGCCATCGAAGGTCGGGACAGGAACAACGGTCATTCGCTGATCGGCACTTCGCTGAGCACGCCGCTGTCAGGGTCCAGGCGCAGTACGGTGTGGGAATCGGTTTCGGCGATCCACACCGCGCCGGCACCGACGGCCAGGCCGGCCGGGCCATGCAGGCGCCGCGGCAAGGGCTGGGTGGTCAGTTCGCCACCGCCCAGGCGCAACGTGCGCAGGCGGCCATTGCCGGTGTCGGCGATCCACAGCAACGGGGCATCCGGGCTCAATGCGATCGCCTGCGGGAACTGCAGGCTGGCCTGCGCACGCGGGCCATCGTCCTCGCCGAAACGCCAGGTGCCCTGCCCGACCAGGGTCTGCACCAGGTCTCCGCGCAACTGCAATGAACGGACCGAAGAGCCCAGCGCATCGGCCACGTACAGCACCTGCTGGACCACCGCCACGGCAGTGGGCTGGGCGAACGCGGCCAGATGGCCACTGCCGTCGCGCTCGTCGATGGCGCCGCTGCCGGCGCGCCACTGCAGGCTGCGCTGGCCAAGGTGGTAGCTCCAGATGCGGTTGTCGCCGGCCATGGCAATGTGCAGCTGGTTTTCGGCGATGGCCAGGCCCACCGGATGATCCAGCGACACCTGCCGTGGCTGCGTCACCAGCCCTTCCACGGGGGCGCCCGGACGGCCGTTGCCACACAGGGTGTCGACCAGGCCGGTCAGCAGGTTGATGCGGCGCACCGCATGATTGCCGGTGTCGGCCACGTAAAGCGACTCGCGCTCCAGCGCCAGCGCCTGCGGCCGGTGGAAAGCGGCTTCGGTGAGATTGCCGTCCATGAAGTCGGCGGTACCCAAGCCGAACTGACGCAGCACGCGGCCGCCATGACTGCATTCCAGGATGCGGTGGTGGCCGCTGTCGGCGATGTACAACCGTTCCTGGTTCACCGCCAGACCCATCGGGAATCGCAGCGCCTGGCGGGGTTCGGGGTGCAGCTCGCTGCCGCCACGCGAAGGGGCCGACGGCGCACCCTCGCAGAGGGCATTCAGGGCCCGCTCCAGCTCGCCGGGCACGCCCTGGCCGATCAAGCGCTGCTGTTCGCGACCCTGCGCGTCCAGCAGCACCATGGTCGGCCAGGCGCTGACGCCGAAGCGGCGCCAGCCATCCCAATCGGCATCAAGCAGCACCGGCATGGTCAGGCCCTGGCGGCGCAGCAGTTTCAGCGCAGCCGTGGCATCACGCTCGAAGTCGAAGCGCGGCACCTGCAGCACCAGAGGTTGCAGCTTGCCGGGGTGGCGTGACAGCCACTGGCTGAACTCGGCCAGTCGTTGCGCGCTCCATGCGGAAGCCGCGTTGACGAACAACAGCGCGACCGGCCGGCCACGCAGTTCGGTCAGGGTGCAGGGCGCGGCATTGAGCCAGGCGGCGAACTCGGGCAGGTCCGGGACGGGCTGGATGTTCATGGCCCGATTATGCCGGAGTCGGCGTGATGCAACAGGCGTGCCACGGTGCGTTCGGCAGCAGCGTCGACCAGCGACCAGACCTGTTCGAAATGATCGCTGCCGCCGGTATAGGGATCGGGAATCGCACGTTCGCCCTTCCCGCCCGACCACGGCAGGTACAGCGCCAGGCGCTCGCGCTGGGTGGCAGTGGCAAGGCGTGCGGCATCACGCAGGTTGGCCTCGTCGGCGCACAGGATCCAGTCGAAAGCGTCGAAGTCCTGCCGCTGCAACTGCCGCGCGCGCAGGCTGCCAAGGTCCACCCCGTGTCCGGCCGCGCATGCAATGGCACGCCGGTCGGGTGGCTGGCCCACGTGCCAGTCGCCGGTACCGGCCGAATCGACCTGCACCCGCCCAGCCAGCGCCGAGGCATCCAGGCGGGCACGCAGCGCGCCTTCGGCCATCGGCGAGCGGCAGATGTTGCCGAGGCAGACGACCAGCAGCCTCATCGCGCGGCCATCGCCTGCAGCAGCGTTTCGGCGCGCTGCAGGTCTTCAGGGGTGTCGATGCCCGGCGGGAAGGGTTCGGGCGAGATCGCCACGGCAATCGGGTAGCCCGCTTCCAGCACGCGCAACTGCTCCAGCGATTCCACCTGTTCCAGCGTGCCCGGCCGCATCGAGGCGAACTGCTGCAGGAAACCGGCACGGTAGCCATAGATGCCGATGTGGCGCAGCCACTGATGGCCTCCGGGCAGGGTGTCGCGGCTGCGGGCGAAGCCATCGCGATGCCAGGCGATGGGCGCACGGCTGAAGTACAGGGCCTCGTTGCGCACGTTGCGCACCAGCTTGACCACGTTGGGGTCGAACAGCGTGTGGGCATCCTCGACCGGCGTGGCCAGGGTCGACATCGGTGCGCTGCCCGCCACCAGTGCCTCGGCCACGGTGCGGATGCCGGCAGCCGGCGCGAACGGCTCATCGCCCTGCAGGTTGACCACCACGGTGTCATCGGACCAGCCCGCGATGCGCGCGCACTCGGCCAGGCGATCGGTACCCGAGGCATGCGAGGCAGCGGTCATCGCCACCTTCACTTCCCCCAGGCCGGACAATGCGTCGGCAATGCGCTGGTCGTCGGTCGCGACCCATACCTCACCCGCGCCGGCCTGCAGCGCGCGGCGGGCCACATGCAGCACCATGGGCTCTCCGCCCAGCAGGCGCAGCGGTTTGCCCGGCAGCCGCGAAGCGGCATAGCGGGCCGGGATGGCAACAACGAAGTCGGTCATGCGGGCGGTACTCGGCAGGCGCGATACAGCAGGAATGCGGCCGGCGGCGTCCATTTGCAAGCGCCGCACGGCCCCTCAGTTCGGTCGCAGCTTGTCCAGGCGATCGGTCAACGCGATCCAGAAAGCAGCAGGCATCTCGGCACGCAGCGGCACCGCGTACTGCCAGTCATTGGCGAACGCGCGGCACTTCACGGCATCCTTTTCGGTCATCAGCACCGGCAGCTGGCTGCCAAAGGACAGATCCTGCGGCTGGTAAGCATGATGGTCGGCGAAGGCGTGCGGCACCACGCCGATCGCACGCGCGCGCAGCATGTCGAAGAAGCGTTGCGGATGGGCGATGCCGGCCACGGCATGCACGCGCTGGCCCGCGAAGTACGAAAGGGGACGTGCGCGCCCGCCGGCCAGCGGCTGTGCACTGTCGATGTGCAGGGCCATCGGCCATTGGCCGAAGCCACAGGCCTGGGCAGCCGCCGCTCCATCCGCCTGGCCCAGGTTGACCACCCGGAAATCGCATTCCGCTGCGCGGCTGACCGGCTCGCGCAGCGGGCCGGCGGGAATCATCCGGCCATTGCCATAGCGGCGCTGGGCATCAACCACCTCGATCTCGATGTCGCGCGCCAGCCGGTAGTGCTGCAGGCCGTCATCGCAGACGATCACGTCGCAGCCGGCGGCGATCAACGCCTTGCCCGCTGCCACGCGGTCACTGTCCACGCGTACCGGCACGCCGGTTTTCCAGGCGATCAGCACCGGCTCGTCGCCCCCCAGGGCGGTCGGCGTATCGGCTTCCACCCAACGTGCCTTGTCCGCTTGCTCACGGCCGTAGCCGCGGCTGGCGACACCGGGCTTCCAGCCCGCGGCCCGCAGGCGCTCGACCAGGGCGATGGTCAGCGGCGTCTTGCCGGTGCCGCCGGCGGTGATGTTGCCGACCACGATGACCGGCACCGCCAGCGCATGGCGCTTGCGCCAGCCACGCCGGTACAGGCGCCGGCGCAGCGCGGTGACACCGGCATACAGCGGTGCCAGCAGTCGCATCGGCCACGGAGCCGGGCTGCCGTCGTACCAGTACGGCGGGGTCTGGGTACCTTTGCCCGCCATCAGTCCTGCCTTTCGCGGAACTGCATGTTGTGCAGGTGCTGGTACAGGCCGCCCATCGACAGCAGCTCCTGGTGGGTGCCGCGTTCAACGATGCGGCCATGGTCCATCACCAGCACCTGGTCGGCATGCTCGATGGTCGACAGGCGATGCGCGATCACCAGCGTGGTGCGCTCGGGCATCAAGCGCTGCAGCGCATCCTGCACCAGGCGCTCGGATTCGTTGTCCAGCGCCGCGGTGGCCTCGTCCAGGATCAGGATCGGTGCATCGCGCAGGATCGCGCGGGCGATCGCCAGGCGCTGGCGTTGGCCGCCGGACAGCAGCGCGCCATTCTCGCCTACCGGCGTCTGCAACTGCTGCGGCATGCGTGCGATGAACTCCCAGGCATTGGCCGCCTCGGCAGCTGCACGGATCTGCTCGTCGGTGGCATCCATGCCGTAGGCGATGTTGGCCGCGATGGTGTCGTCGAACAGCATGACCTTCTGGCCGACGATGGCCACCTGCCGGCGCAGATCGGCCAACGGATACTCATCCAGGGCAACGCCGTCGAGCAGGATGCGGCCACCGTTGGGTTCGTAGAAGCGCGGCACCAGCCGGATCAGGCTGGTCTTGCCGCTGCCGGAACGACCGACGATGGCGGTGACCGTGCCCGGCCTGGCAACGAAGCTGATGTCGTCCAGGGCGATGCCACTGTCTTCACGGTAACGCAGCATGACGTGCTCGAAGGCCAGTTCGCCGCGTACGCGCTGCACCGCGTGCTTGCCCTCGTCGCGCTCGACCGGCATGTCGATGATGCCGAACAGGCGCTCGGCCGCAGCCACACCGCGCGAGATCGAAGTCTGCACGCTGGTCAGCCGCCGCAGCGACGGAATGATGGCCATCATCGACGTCATCAGGCCCATGAACTGGCCCGCATTGAGCTTGCCGGCCAGTGCCTCGCGGGTGGACACCCAGACGATGACCGCCAGCGCCAGCGCCGCCAGGAACTGGACCACGCTGGAAGCCGCCGCGCGGGTCACTTCCACCTTCATGTTCAGCGCCAGCATGCGGTTGGCCAGGCGCGAGTAGCGCGAGATCTCGTGCTGCTGGGTGCCGTGTACCTTCACTTCCTGCTGCGCGGCCAGCGACTGCTCGGCGGTCTGCGCCATGGTGCCCATGCCGTCCTGGATGCCGCGGCTGATGCGCCGGTAGCGCTTGCCCACGTAGGACACGATCACGCCGATCAGCGGCACCACCACCAGCATCGCCAGGGTCACCTTGACGCTCATCTGCAGCATCACCGCCAGCATGGCGATGATGGTCAGGGTATCGGCCACCACGGTCTTCAGCGCGTCGGCACTGGCCTGGGTGACCTGTTCGGTGTCGAAGTTCAGGCGGCTGACCATCACCGGCGTCGCCTCGGCATCGAAATGCGAGGACGGCAGGTGCAGGTACTTCTGCAGCACCTGTTCACGCAGGTCGCGGACCACGCTGCGGCCGGTCTTGGCCAGCGTGTAGTCGCTGACCCAGGTGGCCACGCTGCGCATCAGGAACAGGCCGAGAATGGTCAGCGGCAGGATCACCGCCATGCGCGGCTCGGGGTTGACGAACCCGCGGTTGACCAGCGGTTCCATCAGCTTGGTGAAGTGATAGCCGGCCAAGGCTTCGACCACCATCGCGATGACCGCGCCGATCATGAACACCCAGTAGGTGCGGGTGTAGCCCAGCAGACGTTTGTAGATCGGCCACACTGGCGCGTGATGGGAACTCATGGACGCACCTCTGGCGCTGTTGCAATGGCGATACGACGGAAGCCGAGCTGGCCCAGCGCGTCCTGCGCGGTGACCACGGCCTGGTAGGGAGTGCGCGCGTCGGCACGCAGCAGCACGGTCTGTTCGCGGTCGCTGCCGGCGACGGCCGCAATGGTCTGCTTGACCGACTCGACGTCGCTGCGCAGCACTTCCTGATCGTTGACGAAGTAGCGGCCGTCAGCGTTGATCAGCACGCTCAGCGAGCGCGGCGGCTCGTTGGTCTGCTGCTGGCTGGCGGTCGGCAGCTGCACCTGCAGGGTCGATCGCGCGTCGAAGGTGGTGGTGACCACGAAGAAGATGATCAGCACCAGGATGACGTCGATCAGCGGCACCAGGTCGATATGCGGCTCATCCTGGGACCGGTCGTTGCCGATACGCATCGATCAGGCCTTTGCCGTAGCGGCGGAAGGCGCGCGCGCAGCGGGGGCCGGGGTCATCACCCCGGGGCGACCGTCCAGCGTATCCAGCAGCGCGCTGGCTTCCTGCTCCATCTCCACCACGTAGCCGTGGATGCGGCCCTTGAAGAAGCGGTGGAACATCAGCGCCGGGATGGCCACGATCATGCCGGTGGCGGTGCACACCAGTGCCTTGCCGATACCGCCGGCAAGCTGGTTCACATCACCCACGCCGTGGTCGAGGATGCCCAGGAACATCTGGATCATGCCGACCACGGTGCCCAGCAGGCCCAGCAACGGGCCGGCCGAGGCGATGGTGCCCAGCGCGTTGAGGAAACGCTCCATGCGGTGCACCAGATGGCGACCGGTGTCCTCGATGCGCTCGCGGATCTGGTCGCGCGGGCGGTTGCGCGCTTCCAGCGCGGCGGCCAGCAGGGCACCCAACGGTGAATTGGCACGCAGAGTCTGCAGGTGCGCCGGGTCCAGCTTGCCGCGCGCGGCCCAGTTGCGCACCTCCTGGCCCAGGCCAGGCGGCAGCACCTCGTTACGCCGCAAGGACCAGAAACGCTCCAGGACGATCGCCAAAGCCAGTACGCCCAACAGCAGCAGCGGCACCATCGGCCAGCCACCGGCCTTGACCAGTTCCCACACGTTTCAACCCTCCGGCCCAGCGGCCGCTTGTTCGATCGGCGATAGGATAGCAGCCGACCGCGCCCGCCCAGCGGCATCCCACCACCGGGCGGCGTGGATACGCTGTTCACGCAGCTGCAGGCCTTGTGCGCCAAGCCATACGCGGATCGCGTCGGACTCGGCGGTGGACAGCACTTCGGCGCCCGCCGCCTGCCAGCGCCGCACCACGTCACGTTTCGGGTGGCCAAAGTGGTTCCGGTGCCCGGCCGAGACTAGCGCCAGCCGCGGCGCCACCGCCTTCACCCAGTCCGGCGTGGAACTGCCTCCGCTGCCGTGATGGGGCACCAGCACCACGTCCGCACGCAGCATATCGGCAGCGCCCGCCAGCAGCGCCTGTTCGCCTTGCCGGCCGATGTCACCGGGCAGCAGCACCACCCCGTGCGCGCCAGCAACCCGCAGCACGCAACTGGCTTCGTTGTCGGCGCCCTTCCCGCCAACGGCAGGGAACGCGGCGGGCGGATGCAGCACCTGGAAATCGACCCCGTCCCATTGCCAGCGCAGGCCCTGTTGGCAGCTGCCGGCCGTGGCAATCGCACTGCCCGGTGGAGCCAGGACGTCCAGTCCCGGCAGTTGCTGGCGCAACGCGACGAGGTTGCCGCTGTGGTCCAGGTGGTCGTGACTGATCATCACCTGTGCCGGCGGCTCCAGCCCCAACGCCCGCAACGTCGGCAGCAGCATCCGCTCCTCGCCCCCGCTGGCGGCTGGTGGGCCGACGTCATACCAGAATGCGTGCTGGGCGGTCCGCAGCAGTACCGCAGCGCCCTGGCCGACATCGTGCACCACCAGTTCCAGCTCACCCCATTGCGGTCCCGACCGTGCCGGCCACAGCAACGGCAGGCATAGCAGAGAGCCGGCAATCCCGGCCCCGGCACCGCGTGGCAACAGCCACCAGAACACCCCCAGCAAGGCCGCCGGCAACGCCCAGGCCGGCCCCTGCGCCAGCCACCACATCGCCTCCGGATGCGCGGCCAACGGCTGCAGCAGCTGCCAACTGGCCTCGAACACCCAGGCGGCTGCTCGCCAGGGCAACTTCCCTGCCCCGGTGCACAGGGCCTCCAGAGCAGTTCCCAGCAGAGCCAAGGGCACCACCAGCAGGCTCCACAGCGGGATGATCGGCAGGTTCACCAGTGGCCCCAGCCGTGCGGCGCCACCGAACAGTGCCACCGCCAGCGGCAGCAGAGCGACGCTGGCCACCCCCTGCCCTGCCAGAGCGCCGCGCAGCATTGCGGCGAACCCTTTCGGCCGCCCCTGCGGCAAGCACCACAATAACCACAGCACCCCGCCGAAACTGAGCCAGAAGCCCGCAGACAGCACCGACAGCGGTGCCGGCAGCAGCATCGCCAGCGCGGCCAGCGCCAGCCCCTGCGCTACCGTCACCGGACGGCGGGCGACGCGCGCCAGGGCCAGCACCGCGATCATCAGCGCGGTACGCACGGTCGGCAGCTCGCTGCCTGCAACAAAGGCATAGCCGGCTGCTGCCACCGCCGCCGCACAGGCCGCCGCCTGCGGTCGTGGCCAGAACCGGGCAAGCCCCGGCCAGAATCGCCAGAGCGCAGAGCACAGCAATGCGGCGAAGCCCGCGACCAGGCCGACATGGAAGCCGGAGATGGCGATCAGATGGGTCAGGCCCAGCGCGCGCAGCTGCGCCCAATCGGTGTCGGACAGGCCGCGCGTATCGCCCAGCGCCAGGGCCTGGATGAACCGCGCAGACGGGCGTGCGACCTGCCTGGCAATGGCGGCACTGGTGCGCTCGCGCCACGCAGGTAGACCATGCGCAGGGCGCAGCTGTCGCGTGGAATTCAAGTCGCGCACGCTGGCGTTCCCTGCCAGCCCACGCAGCAGCGCATGCCGCTCGCCATCGAAGCCCCCCGGATTGATGCGTGAACGTGGTGGTCGCACGCGCAGCGACAACTGCCAATCCGCCCCGGCGTGAAGGCGCCGTCTCTGATCAACCCCGGCGTCGGTCGGCCCACCCCGTGGCGCGTGCCAGAGCACCTGCAGCCGCTTTCCACGCAGCGTCGGCATCGCATCGGACATATCCACCCGGAACTCGAACCGGGTGTGTGCAGGGGTTTCCTTCGGCAGATCGATCACCTGCCCCCGGACGAGCACATCCTGCGCGGCAGAACCGGCCGGCAGCTGCGTCTGCATTGCCCAATACCCGTGGCAGCAAGTCCAGGCCAAGCCGAACAGCAACGCAGCCGCCGCGCGTCCGCGCCAGCGCAACACCCAGCCCAACGCGGCCACGGCGGTCGCCGCAACAGAAGCCCACAGCGGTGGCAACACCGGCAGCAGCACGCAGACCAACGCACCGGCAACCAGAGCGGCGGCGCACGCGGGGCCAAACAGGGGCGACAAGGTCCGATCGGCAGCCATCGACACAGCGTGCCGAGGCGCGGCCTCACCCAGCCATCAGGCAACGCCGTGTGGCGTTGTCAGCGCCCGGCTAGCGGCGCACGCTGCCGCGGTGGAAGTTGACCCGAAAGCTCGCGCCGCCCCCAACGGCCTCGCCCACGCTCACCGTACCGCCGTGGTGCTGCACGATCTCCTTGACCAGATGCAGGCCGAGGCCGCTGCCACTGCCAGCAGCACGCAGGCGGTGGAACGGCTCGAAGATCGCCTCGCGGTCACCGACCGGCACGCCAGCGCCCTGGTCACTGACTTCCAGCAGGCCCTGCCGGTCCAGACGCACGCAGATGGTGCCGCGCCCGCCGCCGTGGACGATGGCGTTGTGCACCAGGTTGGCGATCACCCGCCCCAGGGCGAGGCCATCGCCATGGATCCATACCGGCGTCTCCGGCGCATCCACTTCGAAGCCGTAGCCGGCGCCAACCACCAGAGGCGCAAGGTCGGCGGCCGCTTCGCGCACGACATGCGCCAGGTCCAGGCGCTGCAGCGCTGCGACGTTCCGGTCCAGGCGCTGCAGGTCGAGCAGGTGCTCGGCGACGTTGCCGAGACGGGCGACATCGGTCAACAGCTGCGATTTGAGCTCCCCCTGCGGCAACTGCGACAGGCGCGCCTGCACCACCGCAATCGGTACCCGCAGCTCATGGGCGGCGTCGGCCAGGAATTTATCGCGTGCTGCGTAGCCCTGCTGCACCTTGTCGATCGCATCGTTGAACGCTTCGACCAGAGGCGCGACCTCGGTCGACACCAGCTGCGCGTCCAGGCGCGCACCGGGCTGGCCGATATCCAGCTCCTTGGCCTGCTGCGCGGACCGGCGCACGCCACGCATGGCGCGATGGATCACTGTCGGCATCACCAGCAGCGTGACCACGATCAACGGCAGGAAAAACCACAGGCCGATCAACCGCAGCACCATCAATGCGCCATCCAGCAGGCCGCCCTTCGGCGCCCCACCCACCATCACCGTGATGCGGCGGCCGTCTTCGTTGCGGATCATCACCCGCGCCACATCCAGGTACGGCGGCACCAGCGAACCCAGCTCGGTGGCACCCAGTGTCGGCAGGCGGGCCAGCAGCGGCGCGTGAATGGCAGGCAGCGTGCCGCGCTGCAGCCATGCACCGCGATCGTCCACCGCCGCGAACCACAGGTTGCCACCGGCACGCGCATCGAGCTTCTGCCAGCGCGCTTCGTCCAGCACCAGACGGCCGCCTTCGCTGTGCACTGCGTTGGCCGCACTCTCGGCCATGAACATGTCCATACCCCAGGTGTCCTTGTCGCCCCAGGTCAGGATCAGCGCGACGACGGCGAACAACACCGTGAACGCTTGCGCCAGGAACAGCCGCCATGCCAGTCCAAGGGTGATCGAACGGATCGGTCGTGCCATCTCAGGCCTCCGCCAGCAGGTAGCCGACGCCGCGGATCACGTGGATCTCCACACCCGCCCCGGCCTGCTGCAGCGCCTTGCGCAGCTTGGAAATATGCGCGTCGAGCGCGTTGGACTGGATCTCATCATCGAATCCGTACACCGCCGCTTCCAACGCGCTGCGGGTGACCGTGCGCCCCTGCCGCATCGCCAGCGCCTGCAGCACCAGCACCTGCCGCCGCGGCAGTGCAACCGGCTGGCCATCCACCTGCGCCTGCAGCGATTCGAAATCGAACTCCAGCCGGCCCAGCCGCAACCGGGGGGTCACCATCGCCGACGGTCGACGCGAGACGGCGCGGATGCGCGCCATCAGCTCTTCGATCGCCACCGGCTTGACCAGGTAGTCATCGGCACCGACATCCAGCCCCTCCACCTTGTCCGACAGCCCACCCTTGGCAGTGAGCATGATCACCGCCAGGTTCGGCCGCAGCGCACGGGCAGTCGCCACGAAGCCCACGCCATCACCATCGGGCAGCTGCCGATCGAGCAGCATCAGCTGATGCACCGGCTCACGCAGGGCGAGCGCAGCCTCGGCCAGGCTGCCGACCACGTCGGCGACCACACCCTGGCGCTCGAGCCCGGACTGCAGGGCTCGCGAGAGATCGGGGTCATCTTCGACCAGGAGAATGCGCATCGGGGGCTCGGCAACCGGAAACGGTGCCGATCATAGTGCCTTCGGCGTGCAGGTGGCGGCGGTGCCAGCAGATTGCGCCTGCGCAATGTTCCGACAATGTTGCGCGCGCAGCATGCATCGCCATCCCTGCAACGCACTACATCGATGACCTCACTGTCCCCCGCCCTGCTGCGCCCCCTGCTGTGCACCGTCGCTCTGTCCACGCCGCTGCTGGCCACCGCGCAGGAACAGGCTCCGGGGATACAGGCCGGCATCACCTTCGGCGCGACCACTGGCGCCTACGCGCACTATGACGACAAGCCGCTGGTGCTGCCGGCGCTGTCCTGGCAGGGCAAGCGCTTCTTCGCCAGCCCCGGTTCGCTTGGCATGAACCTCTACAAGGCCGACGGCCTGCGCCTGTCGGCGGTGGCGACGCCCTACACGTTGCGTTTCAAGACCGACGACGTGAACGATCCGCAGCTGCGCCGCCTGCACAGCCGGCAGATGTCGGCGATGGTCGGCATCAACGCCGACTACAGCGCGGACTGGGGCGCGGTGGCGGCCAGCGTGAAGCGCGAAGTGAGCGGGCACGGCGGCGGCGTTGAATCCAGCCTGCATTACAGCTATCCGATCCAGGCCGGCCGTTTCACCTGGGTTCCTCGCGTGGGCGTGGTGCATTCCAGCGCCCGCCTGCTCGACTACTACTACGGCATCAGTGACGAGGAAGCGCTGCGCTCCGGGCTGGCGGCCTACACGCCCGGCAGTGCCACCTCGCCGAGCCTGCAGATCGCGGTCAGCACGCCCCTGGGTACGAAATGGCGCGCGACCGGCGTCGTCGCCAACCAGTGGTTCGGTGATGCCGTCGAAGATAGCCCGATGGCACGGCGCAGCAGCCAGACCTCCGCTTTCATCTCGCTGATGCGCGCGTTCTGACCGAACCTGCATCCGCCCCACGGACAACAAGGATCCCGCATGGCCGCAGTCACCCCCACCGCCGATGCCAACGCGATCCTGCGCGCGCCGGATCTGGACAGCGCCGAGCGCGCCTACCTGGGCCTGCTGCCGGACATGGATCATGTGGACGCGTTGACCCGACGTGCACTTGGCCTGTCACGCGCTGCCGATGCTGCGCGCGGATACGCACTGTCGATGACCCTGGTCGGCCTGCGCCTGCAGGAGCTGGAGATGGGCGAGCCGTGTGCCGCCGAATATCGCCAGGCGACGCTGCGCAGCCTGCGCCAGGCCTTCACTGCGGCCTGAGCGTCCCGTCAGCGGAAGGTCGTCCAGGCCAGCACCGCAGACAGCAGTGCGACCCAGATCACGGCCTTGAAGGTGCCTTCCAGCATGTTGCCGCCGAACAGCAGTTCGATGATCGGGTTAGGCCGGGAAACGGGAGCATGGTCACTCATTGTGGCGTCCTGAGGTTTGGGAACTGCGTCACCGATGATACAAAAGCTTGACATTCCTGTTGCTGTTTCCGGTATGGTCGATGCAACGCGGCGTTCAAGGATGATCGATGCTCAAGCGTGCACTGTTTCCCGTAGTCGCCTTGCTGCTGGCCGCACTGGTCATCATGCTCTCCTGGCAGAACCGCCAGTTGCGCCAGGTCAACGAGCAGATGGCGGCGCAGCTGCAGCAGACGCAGCTGGACGCGCATGGCCTTGCAACCGGCACCCGACCTGAACCGTTGACCCTGCGGACGACGCAGCAGACCCATGTCGATATCGGTGGCGCGCGCGGCGTGCCGCAGATCCTCTACTTCTTCTCTACCGCCTGCCGTTACTGCCTGGCCTCGGTGCCACAACTGCAGCAGATCGCGGCTGCGCGAGGCAGTGCCGAGCTGGTGGGCGTGGGCCTGCCACCGTACGACCAGCTTGCCGACTACGCAGGCAAGCACGCGCTGGCGTTTCCGATCGCCGTCGACGATCAGGGCGAAGTCTCCAAGCGCTACCGCGCCACGCTGACACCGATGCTGATGGTGCTGGCCGCAGACGGCAGCATCGCCTACAAGCATGTCGGCCAGCTCGACACCGGGACGGTGCAGGCCGTCGCCAACGCAATGAATCCGGGAAGCCACACCAACTGAAGGAGATACACATGATCGGGAAGAAAACGCTGTTCTCGTCCGTCGCCGGTATCGTCATCGTTGCTGCAATGTCATTCGGGGCCGCACAGGCCTTCGCCACGCCGGTGAAGACCGGCTTCGCACCAGGGTGCGTGGATACCCCCGGGTGCATGTTCGGCGGCAATGGCCGCGCCGGCGGCACGCGCATCTGCTGCGTCGCCAACTGATCCCGCTTCGACACCGCCCCGCACGCGGTGACTTCATGTTCCATCGCCATTCCAAGGAGATACACATGATCGGAAAGAAGAAGCTGTTCTCGTCCATTGCCGGCCTCGTCGTGGTGGCCGCCATGTCATTCGGTGCCGCGCAGGCCTTCGCCACTCCGGCCAAGGCCGGGTTCGCACCGGGCTGTGAATTCACCCCGGGTTGTCCGTATGGCGGCTCAGGGCATTGGTCCGGCCCTCGCCTGTGCTGCGATCCGCTCTGAGCCCGCCTGATGGTTCCAGCCATGTCGTGACCTGAGCCCAGGCTTCCCGGCCAAAGAGGGTCACCTACAGGCAAAACGGGCCGGACTGCCTTCACGGGTGGCCCGGCCCTTTTTCATGATCGTGTTCTGCCGCCGCCCCGGCCGGGCACGGATTCATCCTTGCTGGCTCTGGTTGGCACGCGCTTTTCCGGTTTTCGTCGCATGCCGGTTTCACAGCGCGGGCCGCAGTGCAACGCTGGGCTCCCTTCTCCGGAGCACCGTGCCATGCCGATGCTTGCCCTGCTGCTGTTGATGGCCGGTCTATGCAACCGCGACGACAGCATTGGAAGCGATTCACTTCGGATGCAGATCCTGCAGGCCGACGCCCAGCATGCCGTCCGCGCGCCTGCCACGTACGGCCAGACGCACAGCCAGAGCGTGCGAATCCTGCGCCTGAGTGCTGATCGCGTACTCGAGGTGGCCCACGCTCGCGTGCACGGTGATGTGCACGATGTACAACGTGGGCAGTCGCACACCCGGGGACTGCTGCAACTGTGGCAACGCGTGGATGGCCGTTGGCAGCTGCAGCGCAGCGCCAGCGTCGAGCAACGCGGTTGACGGTGGCAGCAAGCCGGCCAGGCTGGAACGAGCGCGGATCGCAGGCACAAAAAAACCGGCCCAGGGCCGGCTTTCATCGTGTTCACCGCTGCTCCGGCCATGCCGGGAACCGGTGGTGGGCGGTACAGGGTTCGAACCTGTGACCCCTACCATGTCAAGGTAGTGCTCTACCGCTGAGCTAACCGCCCAAATATTCCGTGCAGCCCGCAGGCTGGTGCTTCTACGTAAAAACCCGGCGCCAGGGCCGGGCTTTTCATGCTCACGACAGCCCCCGGGGGGGACTTCGTGGTGGGCGGTACAGGGTTCGAACCTGTGACCCCTACCATGTCAAGGTAGTGCTCTACCGCTGAGCTAACCGCCCGTTTGTTGCTTCTGCAGCGCCGCGATTGCGTCGGTGCAGGCCGCGTATATTACGGACGACGACCGGCAAGCGCAATACTTTTGTGAAGAAAAGCCGCTTTACCGCGTTCAGCCCAGGCTGGCTTCCTTCAGCTGCCTGATCTGGTCGCGCACCCGGGCGGCATCCTCGAATTCCAGGTCCTTGGCATGCTGGTACATCCGCTGCTCCAGGGCCTTGAGGCGAGCGGCCAGCTGCGCCGGACTGAGCGAACGGTAGTCGACCGTGTCCTCAGCCACCCCGGAACGGCCTTTGCCCTTGCCCTTGCGGGACTCCTTCTCGGCCGCGTCCGAGCGCGCCCCCTCCAGCACGTCGACGATCGGCCGCGCCACGGAGCGCGGAGTGATGCCATGCTGCAGGTTGTACTCGACCTGCTTGGTGCGACGGCGGTCGGTTTCATCAATCGCTGCCTGCATCGAACGGGTGATCTTGTCCGCATACAGGATCGCCTTGCCGCGCACGTTGCGGGCCGCACGGCCGATGGTCTGGATCAACGAACCGGTCGAGCGCAGGAAGCCTTCCTTGTCCGCATCCAGGATCGCCACCAGCGAGACCTCGGGCATGTCGAGCCCCTCGCGCAACAGGTTGATGCCGACCAGCACATCGAACTTGCCCAGACGCAGGTCACGGATGATCTCCACGCGTTCAACGGTATCGATGTCCGAGTGCAGGTAGCGCACGCGGATGCCGTGCTCGGTCAGGTACTCGGTGAGGTTTTCGGCCATGCGCTTGGTCAGGGTGGTGACCAGCACGCGGTCACCGGCCTTGATCCGCTCGTTGGCCTCGCTCATCAGGTCATCGACCTGGGTGCCGACCGGGCGGATCTCCACCACGGGGTCGATCAGGCCGGTCGGGCGCACGACCAGCTCGGCCATGTCCTCTCCAGCCTCGCGGAACTCATACGGACCCGGTGTCGCCGACACATAGATGCTGCGCGGGCAGCGCGCCTCCCACTCCTCGAAGCGCAGCGGACGGTTGTCCAGTGCCGACGGCAGGCGGAAGCCGAACTCGACCAGGGTTTCCTTGCGCGACCGGTCACCCTTGAACATGGCACCGATCTGCGGAATGGTCACGTGCGATTCGTCGATCACCAGCAGCGCATCAGCCGGCAGATAATCGAACAGGGTCGGTGGCGGCTCGCCCGCGTTCTTGCCGGTTAAATGCCGCGAGTAGTTCTCGATGCCGTTGCAGAACCCCACTTCGGCCATCATCTCGAGGTCGAACTGGGTGCGCTGGGCCAGGCGCTGCGCCTCAACCAGCTTGTTTTGTGCATACAGCTGCTCCAACCGCTCCTTCAGCTCGACCTTGATGGTCTCCACCGCCGCCAGCACCCGTTCACGCGTGGTCGCATAGTGGGTCTTCGGGTACACGGTGAAGCGCATGAGGTTGCGCATGGTCTCGCCGGTGAGCGGATCGAACATCGTGATCTTTTCCACCTCGCCATCGAACAGTTCGATGCGCAGGGCCTCACTGTCCGATTCCGCCGGGAACACGTCGATCACTTCACCACGCACGCGGAAGGTGCCGCGCTGCAGCTCGTATTCGTTGCGCGTGTACTGCAGCTGGGTCAGGTGATTGATCAGGTCGCGCTGGTCGATGCGCTCGCCCTTGGACAGGATCAGGCGCAGCGAGAGGTAGTCTTCCGGCGCACCCAGGCCGTAGATGGCCGACACGGTCGCCACCACGATCGCATCCGGTCGCGACAGCAGGGTCTTGGTCGCCGCCAGCCGCATCTGTTCGATGTGCTCGTTGATCGAACTGTCCTTCTCGATGAAGGTGTCCGACGACGGCACGTAGGCTTCCGGCTGGTAGTAATCGTAATAGCTGACGAAGTACTCCACCGCGTTGTGCGGGAAGAACGCCTTGAACTCACCGTACAGCTGCGCTGCCAGGGTCTTGTTCGGCGCCATGATCAACGTCGGCTTCTGCACCTGCTGGATGACGTTGGCGATGGTGTAGGTCTTGCCCGAGCCGGTGACGCCGAGCAGGGTCTGCTTGGCGACGCCAGCCTCGAAATTGCTGGTCAGCTTGGCGATGGCATCGGGCTGGTCTCCCGCCGGCGAATACGGCGAGACAAGTTGAAAACTGTCGCTCATGGTGTTGCCAGGTCTCGGGGGAGATAAGTATAGAGGGCGTCCGGTGACGGTCGGCTGAGGGAAAGCCCCTCTCAAAGGTGGGGGTCAGGCTGATGGTTGCAACCGGGTATCGAGGCGCAGGTTGGGACCTCCCCCACTGGAGCGCATCCCATGCCTTTCCCGCCCCCCTGCCACAGGCATCTTCCGGGCCTCACCCTTGTCGAGTTCGCCGCCGCCGTGGCGTTGCTGGCAATACTCGTCGCCATGGCATTGCCTGCGCTGGTACAGCCCTTGGAACGCAGCCGAGCGGACACAACTCGCATGCGGCTGGTATCGATGTTCAACACCGCCCGCGCCATGGCCATCACCCATCGCCGTGCGGTCACCGTTTGTCCAAGCCTCGATGGAACCGGCTGTGATGCCGACTGGGCCCGCGGCTGGTTGATCCTGGCGGACCGATCACCCAACGCGGCCGAAGAGGCAAGCCCGCGTCAGTTCATGGGCGGAACCAGATCTCCGCGGATACGCGTCGACAGCACTGAAGGCCGCAAGTACCTGCGATTCCAGGGCGACGGGCGTAGTGGCGGCAACACACTGACGGTAAGCATCTGCGTGGGAGCGGAGCTGCACAGCTCGGTGATCGTCAACAACGTCGGCCGTACCCGCTCGGCCCGCCAACGAAGCCGGGCCCCTTGCCCATTCTGAGCTGAGGCGGCGCTGACGCAGAAAAGCAGAAGCCGCGATTTCTCGCGGCTTCTGCAGGATCTGGCGCCCGAAGTTGGACTCGAACCAACGACCCCCTGATTAACAGTCAAGTGCTCTAACCGGCTGAGCTATTCGGGCGGGGAGGCGCATTCTAGATGCTCATCCGCGACGATGCAAGCCTCCGTTGAAACCACTCACCAGCAGGTCAGGCTACCGGAGTTGGCCGGGGTCTTCACGCCCGCCTGGTTGAGGGTCAGCGTGCCGCACTTGTCCTTGGCCTGGTTGCCCTGCGGCACTGCCGTAATGGTGTAGGCCGTGGCGGTCGGCACGATGGTTACCGCATACATCGTGGCCCCACCCTCACGGGGCGAATTTATCTTGGTGCTGTTGGTTTCACTGAAGGTGAACGAGGCGTAGCTGTTGTTCAGCGTGTGGTGACGCTCGGCGCGCTGCGCATACTCCACCATTTCCGCCTTTGCCGCTGCACGGCGCGACTTGCGCACGTGCTCGGAGTAGTTGGGATAGGCCACAGCGGCCAGGATGCCGACGACGATGACCACGATCATCAGTTCGATCAGGGTGAAGCCCTGGGCAGACGAGCGCAGCGAGCGAGGGGAAAAGGAGGGCTTGCTCACTGGATCTGTCTCCACGATTGGCGGCCGCACGGATAGGGAACGTAGAGCGTTTCATCGCCCTTGTTGATTGGCTGCACGCAGGCCGGGGTCGGCGGCGCGGGTGGATTTTCTCCCCCGGGCGTGCCCGGCACCATGTTCGGTGGCGTGTCACGCGACAACGCACCGGCCTTGATGTCACGCACCACACCGCCGCTGGCGCCGGTCGAATTGATTTTCAGCGCCGCCGTACCGGATGCCACCTGCACACCGTCCGGTGAATTGATCGTCGCACGGCCCAGCGCACCGCTGCCGGTCAATGCCTGCAGGCCGAACAACCAGTTGTTGCCCGATGAAGCGCAGCCTGTGCTTCCCACCATGGGCACATAGGTCGGCATGTAGACGATGCCATTGGAGAGGGTCGGGTTGCCGACGAAGCGTTCGCCGGCCGGCAGGTCGATGTACCAGCCGCGCGCATTGCTGGGTGGAGCCCCCTGCGACAGCATGCGCTGATCACCGGTGGTACTGACCGCACCTGATGTCAGGCTGGCGCGGGTCAGCGTGCCGGTGACCGGACCGTTCACCGTGTCATTGACTGCGTACAGGCTCTGCAACGAAGTATCGGTCGGATCACCGACGAAGGAGAAGCTGCCACTGCCGAAGTACAGCATCACGCCGCCGGTGGCACCATTGCCTGCGGTGATGCCGCCGGTGATCGGCTGGCGCAGGGTGCGACCACCTTCGGTGTAGGAGCGCGTAGTGAACAGCGGCGTGGTCAGGCCGCTGGAGGTATCACGCAGATCGAACTTCCAGACTGCGCCTTTCTGGTCGGTGCCGTAGACGGTATCGGAATAACCATCACGACGACGTTCGTTCTGCTTGCTGCCGCCCCAGCGGTCAACCACCACGATACTGCCCAGCCCATTGTTGCCCGCCGGGGCCGCCGCTTCCACCGCTTCGATCATGGTCACCCGCGGCGTACCGGTGCCGATGTCGACCATGAACAGCACCGCCTTCTGGTTGGCACTGTTGAAGCCATTGCCGAAGATCGCTTTCCACACCGGCGCGCCGTTCTCCAGCACCGGCACGATCACCGGCTTGCCCAGCACGTGACCGATGTTATTGCGCACAGCTAACGGCAGGCTGCTGTCCAGATCACTGATTTCCCACAACTTGCTGCCGGCACCAAAAGTGGTTCCCGCCGTCACGTCGAGCGCGAAAACGCTGCGTCCGCCTGCGCCGGCTGCGCCGACCAGGGTGGTATGCCAGTTGCGTCCATAGTAGCTATCGCCCACCGCGATCTGGCCATCGACGTAGTAGCGATGGTCGAATTTCTGATCGTTCAGATCGGTCGAGTTGTAGGGGAACAGCAGGTTGCCCATGTGCCCCAGCGCGGTGGCCGGGATATAAGCGAAGTCCTCACTACCACCACCGCCTAGAACCTCGCCCTTGGCGTTGATGCCACCATTGAAAGCATGCAGCATGCCATCGTTGGCCCCCACGTAGACCATGTACTTGGCCGACTTGGCCTTGCCATCCAGATACAGCCCGTAGCTGGTACCCAGGTCGCCGCTGAAGCGCCGGTAGCCGTAGTCGTCGATCGGCGCGCTGACCACCGGGCTGGAGGTCACGATGTCACCCAGCCGCGTGGTGCGATCGCGCAGCGCGCCACCGCTGCGCTTTTCGCCGCTGGTGTCGCCCAGCAGATAGTTCACCGCCGAAGCAGCGTTGGCACCCAGCTTCTCCAGCTCGGCCTTGTTGCAACGGGACATACCCGGATACAGCGTGGCGGGCTTGGTGCACAGGTCGTCCAGAGTGACGTTCGCACCGCTGAACTTGCTCGTAGCACCGTTCTTGGTGAAATACACAGAGCGCGACGTGGGCGCTGGCAGCTGTGCACTGGCCTCCCATATCGGCGTGGCGATCACGGCGCGCGTCTTCTGGTCCACCGACAGCGTGCTGGCCGTCAGGCGGCTGAACCAGTCGGTACCTTCATTGGCGATCTCATAGCTGGGAGCCACCGAGATCGAGCCGGCACCGATGCGCGCACCACTGGAGCCCACGCCGCCGGACGGCGAGGCGCCGCTGGTCACCGCTGACAGGACACGACGCATCGCGGTGGTGATTTCCTCCGGCGTCCGCGCATTGATGTACTCGCCACGGGTGTTGACCGCGGCGTGCCAGATATCATCGACGGTGCTGCGGTCATCGTCCTGACGGGCCGGCCAGTTGTTGTACACGGAGGCGTCGGTGTAGGCGTCCTGTTTCAGATCGGGATTGAACAGGTTGCCACGCGCGCCGAGGGTAACCCCGTAGAAATTCAGGTGCAGATTGGTCTGGCAGTCCAGTCGCTTGTCCGGGTTGCCGGCCTTGCACGCATTTACCACCGGAACCTGGCCCGCCAGCAGGTCCGCGCGCAACGGCGGTTGACCAGATCGGTTGTTGTAGTACTGGCTGACAATGTCGGCCATGGTGTTGGAGTTGCCATCACTGAACGGGGTGCCCATGCCGCCATCGGCGTTGCCGGCGGTGCTGGGTCCGCCCTGGTTGCTGAAGCCATCGGTGAACAGCATGACAGCGTTCTTCTGGCAGGCCAGCTGAACCGGCGCAGCCGAATCGATGCGGGTGAACTGCAGGGCCGCCGCATCGACGGCGAAACGGTTGGGCGTACCACCACTGGCGGTAAGCGCGATCATATCCGTGTACAGCGCCGCTTTGTCGTTGGGCACCGCCATGTCACGCATGGCTAGGCGCTTGTTGTTGTCAGTGCCACTGTTGTAACTGCTGTACTGATTGATACGGAAGTAACCCACGCGGAGATTATTGACGTCGGCCAAGGAGCGCGTCATGCCAGCGATCATCGCGCGGTTGCGGTTTCCATAGTACGAGTACCAGTTCGCAAAATTCTGCAGTGCTGCGGTGTTGCCCGGCTTGATCGTGTACTTCCACAGCGCACAGCCGCTGCCGCAAGCGTTGCTCACCTTTTTGCGATCAACCCCGGAGTACGCATTGGCCGCGCCGTCCAGCTGGGGATAGGGATCGCTGTCGGAGGTCCAGGGGGTGAAGAACGTAGCAGGCCAATACTGCATGTAGACAGTTGCCGCACCATTGTTCCAGGTGTAATCGTAGTTGAGGTTGTAGTTGCTGTTGCCATAGCGGAACGGCGTATTGGCGGGAATCACCATGCCGTTCTGCATGCGGAAACTGTTGCTGGCGGCCGTGGTGTAGTAGTTACCCGCCAGTGCAACGGTGTCGGTATTGCGGGGATCGATTTTCGTCGCATTCAATGCTGCGTTCGGGTACGGTGCGCCGGTACCATCAACCCATGGCCCGTAGTTCACCGCGGGATTGAAATAGGTCGGGTTGTACGCCGAAGAGCGCGCAAAACCCAGCGAATCAAGCGGCGGGATACCGTAGTAATTGTTGATCCTGGCGCCCGGCAGGACATAGAAGTAATCGCAGCTGCCAGAGGTGTTGATGTTGCCGTTGCGGTCGAAGAAGCTCTGCCGGTTGCTGTCCCAGCAACCTTCGCCGTCCTGGCCCGGGAACTGGGTCTGGAAGGTCATCGAGCCGGAATCGTCCACCGCCATGATGAAAGCCGGTGGCGTCTGCACCTGGTTGTTGAGCGGCGCCTGGGCCAGCACGCCCTGTGCCTGCGCGGCAGTCAGGTTGTAGGCGACCACAGCCAGACCGGCGACCACGACCGCCGATCCGACAGCCATCCATTGGGTTCTACGCGTAGCCATCGCCGCGTCCTCAGAGCTTGAAAATGGTATCGACCACCGACGACGAGGTCGGATTGGCCGGATCGTCGGCGGCGAAGGCCGTGATCTGGTAGGTGCCGGTCGCCTGATCGTCCGGTAATCCTTCGTCGATGGCATTTCCACCGGGACCACCACACTTGTCGATGCGACGCACGTTGACGCTGGGCACCGAGGCAACCGTCTGCTTCTGCGCCCAGGCGATCGCGTCGAACTGATCTTCACAGTCGTAGCTGATCGAGCTCGAGCTGATGAGGCTGCCCGACGGCAGGTCCTTGCGGTCAAGGATCGCTTCAGCTGCGCGCTCGGCGTTGCGGACCACCGCCTCGGAGTTCTGGAAGGATCGGTTGGCGGCGCGATAGTTGGAGGCCATCTTTTCCTGCATGCCCGCCACCTGCATGCCGGCGATGCCGATCAGAGCAAGCAGCAGGAGCATGATCAGTGCCACGTACAGCACCACGCCACGCTGCTGCTGCGGCAACTGTGGCGGGCGACGGCCTGGGTGGCGCACGGTCGGGATAGGGCGCATGGTCAGTTTCCGAACAGTCGATTGCGCAAGGCGATGCTCACTTCATAGGAAGTGCGGTAGCGCCCATCGGTGACACCGTCCTGGTCGTAGGTCATCCCCAGCACGCCCAGCTTGGCGGCGGCGTCCTTCGGCTTGGACGCCGATGCCGAAGACGGGCTGCGGGCGATCAGCCCTACCTGTACCTGGCCAACCCGTCGCCATTGATTGGCACCGGTCGCGTTGGCCTGGGTGGTAACTGCCGAGGCCGTATTGAGGGTGGTGATGTTGCCCACCGGCGGCGTCGAGGTGGAGATGTTGGTGGTGGTATCCAGGCCGAACAGTACCTGCATGTTCTCGATGCCTTCCACCAGCTCTTCGTTGATGGCGTAGGCGCCGGCCGAATTGGCCCGTGCACGGCGCAGACCGGGACCGCTGGCGCCATTGCCGATGTAGTAGACCAACGATTCAGCGCGATAGACCACCGTAGGCTCCGGCTGCGGCGCATAACGCGACAGATCCACGCCGGACGCGGTGATGGTGCCGGCGCTGGTGGTGCCGCCGAAGAAGTCAACCGACTCGCAGTTGGCCACGCCGAACAGCGTCGGTGACGCCACGCCGCCGCCGGTAAGGCGCTGCCAACGGGTCGCGTCCACAGTCAGTTTCGAGCCGGCCACGCCGAGTACCGGCACGCCTTCCGGGGCGAGAAAACGCAGCACCAGGATGTCGCTTCCTGGCATCGGTGCCGGATTGAGGCTGGCGATCGCCCCTGGCAGCCCAGTGGGCACGCTGCCCTTGCCCACCGCCAGCGTCGCCGTCGGCCCGGTATTGGGTGCTTCGTACCCCTGCACCGCCACACTGAAGTCCAACGGACTGCCGCTGCCGGTGGCGGCGCCGAGGTTGTAGTGCGGCTCCCCCAGCCCCAGCGTCATGTGCGCCTGGTCGTTGACGCAGCCGGTGTGGCCCGCCATGCGGATGTCCCGCTCGAGGAAGTCGAGTGCGAAGCGACCATTCTCCTGCGCGCGCGCCACGCCCTCGGACAGCCGCGACGCGGCCTGCGAGGCAATGAAGATCTGGATGACGCCCAGCATCAGCAGCAGGCCGATGACCATGGACACCATCAACTCGATCAGCGACAGGCCGGCCTGCCGGAACCGTGGGGACTGCGGAAGGGTCATAGCTGTGTCTGCAGGGCGAAGGTGGTCGGCGTATCCGGGCTCTTGGCGTTCCAGCGCTCATCGGCCCAGGTGATCGCCACGGTGGCCACACCGTTGTTGACGGTGACCGTAGCGGCGGCGTTGTCGCCCAGCGCCTTGACCACCTTGCACTGCCAGGCGGCCACGTTCTGCGCGATGGTGACCGCAGCGACCGGCCGGGCGCAGACGCCGGTGGCACTCCTGCTGCCTGCGGAGAAGGTTGCAGTGGAGTACCACGCGGCCTGGTAGCGGTTGCTGCGCATCTGCTCGGTCAGGTCGTACGCCAGGTTGGTCGCCTGGGTGCGGTAGTTGGAGCTCTGCACGTAGCGCACGTTCATGGTCTGCAGCAGGGCGAAGCCCAGCAGGCCGAAGGCCAGCACGACCATCGCGATCAGCACTTCCAGCAGGCTGAAGCCACCTTGGTGGCGCCGGGCATTGAACGGGGAACGGTTCTTCATGGACAGGGTCCCTTGCTGCTGCTGGCCTGGCCGGAGGCGTTGATGGTGACCGTGCTCATCAATGGGTTCTTGCCGCATTTCTCCGGCCGCAGGGTAATGGCCTGGTCGCCGGCGGCGCGGCGGCGGCCACGGGCGTCGAAGGCGATCAATGCCTGTGGGCCGGTCGCGACCATGCCGGGGCTGACCTGGGTGAAGCGCAGGACGGTCTCACCCGTGTCGAACTGGCCGTTACCCGAGGTCGCACTGTTGCTGGAGGCGTCACTGAAAGCCAGCATGCCAGCCGACCAGTTGCCATCGCAGCTGGTTCCGTTGCTGCTGCCACAGACACCACCGCCCCGGTTGTTGCGCACCGCGTCGCTTCGCGCCAAATTGACCAGTCCGATCACTTCGTTGTGGCCAGCGGCGACCCGGTTGGAGCGGATCAGGCCCTGGAAGGCAGGAAATGCCGTGGTCACCAGAATTGCCAGCACGGCAATGGTGACCACCAACTCGACCAGCGTGAAGCCATTGGACCGGCGAAAGAACATTGGACGCTCCCCAGCGTGTTGGTGGCCACGATGGCGCACCGGCCTGCCGCCGGCAAGCGGCGGCAGGATGAACGGTCAGATCCGGGCGACGGGCGTCAAACACTTGACATCCCGCCCTCCCCCACCGGTCCGGCACGGTCCCCGCCGCGCCATCCAGCCACCCTCGCCTCGCTTACGCCAGCACCTGGTAGCAGGGCTGGTATTCGCCGGATATCTTCATACGGCGCTGCTCGACGAAGGCACGCAGCAGCGCGTCAAGGGCCTGCATCATGTCGGGGTCGCCATGGATCTGGAACGGCCCGAACTCCTCGATGCGGCGCATGCCGTCTTCCTTCACGTTGCCGGCCACGATGCCCGAGAAGGCCCGACGCAGGTCGGCTGCCAGGGCGTGCGGCGCACGCCCGTGGTGCAGGTCCAGCGCCGCCATCGCTTCGTGGGTCGGCACGAACGGCTGCTGGTATTCCCACGGAATCTCGATGGACCAGTTGAAGAAGAACGAATCCTTCTGCGCCAGGCGATGCTCGCGCACGCGCTTGATGCCGGCCGACATCTTCCTGGCCACCGCCACCGGGTCGCCGATGACGATTTCGTAGCGCTCGGCCGCGGCGTCGCCCAGGGTCAGGCGGATGAAGCGGTCGATCTGCTCGAAATACGGCGCGGCCACGGTCGGGCCGGTCAGGATCAGCGGGAACGGCAGGTCCTTGTTCTCCTCGCGCAGCAGGATGCCGAGCAGGTACAGGATCTCTTCGGCGGTACCCACGCCACCGGCGAACACGATGATGCCGTGGCCGATGCGGACGAAGGCCTCGAGGCGCTTCTCGATGTCCGGCATGATCACCAGGTGGTTGACGATCGGGTTCGGCGACTCGGCGGCGATGATGCCCGGCTCGGTCAGGCCGATGTAGCGCGTCACGGTCCGGCGCTGCTTGGCGTGGGCGATGGTGGCGCCCTTCATCGGGCCCTTCATCGCGCCCGGGCCACAGCCGGTGCAGATGTCCAGGCCACGCAGGCCCAGCTCGTAACCGACCTGCTTGGTATACAGGTACTCGTCGCGCGAAATCGAGTGGCCGCCCCAGCAGACCACCAGGTTCGGATCACCCGGGTTGAGGATGCGCGCATTGCGCAGCAGCCCGAACACCGCATTGGTGATGCCCTCGGACGACTCCAGCTCGGCCGCGTAGGCCGGGCCCATCTCGATGGCCATGTACGCCAGGTCACGGACCACCGCGAACAGCAGCTCGGCCACGCCGCGGATGATCTCGCCATCGACGAACGCCATCGCCGGCGCATTGGCCAGGTCGATGCGCACGCCGCGATCCTGCTGTGCGACCTGGATGTCGAAATCGGGGTAAAGATCGCGCGCGGCGCGCGGATCATCGGAGGCACTGCCACTGGTCAGCACGGCCAGCGCGCAGCGGCGCAGCAGCTCGTGCATGCCACCACTGGAGGCGTCGCGCAGGCGCGCAACCTCGGCCCGCGACAGCACATCCAGGCCACCACGCGGGTAGATCCGCGCGTCCTGCACCGGCAGCGTCCGCGCTGCCTTTTCATTCGTTGTCATATCCACTTTTCTGCTTCCTTTAAGGTGTCCGACTGTACTGCCGCCCCCTTAAAAAGCAAAACGGCCGGGAAGCCCGACCGTTGGATAGGTGCGTCCCGCGTTCGCCGCTCCGGGACCGCTTCGGCGGCATCTGCGCCGCGCACGTGTCTGGATGCTACGCCGATGCACAACCTCCCGCAAGGACTTTCGCCTGAACGGAAAACGGCCGGGTTTCCCCGGCCGTTTCCGTATACAGCAACTACGTCAGTTCATCAGAACTGGTAGCGGAAGCCCAGCTGCAGCGACCACTGCGACACACCCACGTCGAAGCCATCGGCGTCGGCGTTGGCAACGGTCGGGGTATCCGCACCGCGGTAGTTGTACACGTACTTGCCCTGGTACATGCCCTGCAGGGTGGCAACGCGGCTGTCGGCGAAGAAGCCGTAGTCGTAGATGTTGCCCCACTTCTTGTTCAGCATGTTGCCGACGTTCTGCACGTCCAGCCAGATCTCCGACTTGTGGCCCTTCATGAAGCCCGGCAGCTGCTGGCTGATGCGGATATCGAAGGTATTGATCCAGCCACTACGGAAGCCGTTGGCCGGGGCTGCGCTGCCGGCGTACTTGGCCAGGTCCGGATTGGCGGCCAGCCAGGTGAAGAAATCCTTCTCCATCTGCGCGTTGGCAGTGAACTGGCCATTGGCAGCCAGGTTACCGAACAACACGTCGCCCGGGCCCTTCGGCACGTAGAACAGGTCGTTGGCCGAACGGCCATCGCCATTGGCGTCGTTGGCGTAGACGTAGCTGTACGGACGGCCGCTGCGGCCTTCGTACACCAGGCCGATCTTGGTCTCGTAGTCACCGAAGAACTTGTGCTTCCAGTTCAGCGAGCCCGACAGGCGATCGCGGATCTGGTAGCGCGAGGTGTTCTCGACCGGGCTGTTGGCGTCGAAGGCGTACTGGTAGTTCCAGCCCGAACTGGCGGTGGAGCTGGTCAGCGAGCCGACTTCGGTGGCATCGGTGTAGGTGTAGCCGATGTTCCAGGACCAGTCGCTGGTGTCGCTCCACGGCTTGGACAGCGACGCGGTGAACTGCGAGGTACGGCCCTTGTCGGTGTTGTTGATCAGGTAGACGTTGTTGTACGCAGTATTGCGCTGCACGCGCGCGTCGCCGTTGGCCCACGCACCGACCTTGTTCTGCGCGTAGTACATGTCACGACCATCCGGCCCCTGGTACTGCACCGGGCCCAGGTTCAGGTTCTGGTAGAACAGGCCGTCCTTGACCTTGGTGACCAGCAGTTCGGCCGAAGCCACGATGCCGTACCACGGGGTTTCATGGTCGAAGGCCAGGTTGGCCTTGTAGATCGACGGCAGCTTGAAGTCGTTGCCGACGAAGTTGACGTTCTGCTGGGTCGAGCCCGGGCCGGTCGGCACCGGCTGGCTGTCCTTGTCGCCGTTGAACTTCAGACCAGCGTTGTAGGCGTTGGAGCGCAGGCTGTAGACGGTGGTGTTGAAGCCGGTCGCCGAGTAGCTGTTGCTCAGCCACACCTGCGGGGAATCGCCCTGGAACAGGCCGACGCCACCGCGCAGCTGGGTCGGGCGCTCGGTGTCGAAGGTGTAGTTGAAGCCGAAGCGCGGCTGCACCAGGAACTTGCTTTCGAAGACCTTGCTGTTGTTGTAGCCGAAGAAGCTCGACGCAGCAGCGTTGTAGGTCGGGTTCGGGCTGGTGTCCGGACGGTCAGCGCGCAGACCCAGGGTCAGGGTCAGGTTGCTGTTGACGTACCAGGTGTCCTGCACGAACAGGGCCAAGTTGCTGTACTTGTAATCAGCTGCGATCGAACCCGGGGTACGCTCCGGAGCGTAATCGTAGGTGCTCCAGCGGCCGGCAGCAAAATTGTCCAGACCGTAGAAGGTGTAGGCGCCCCACGAGTTGGCGCCGTAGTAGTTGTAGATGTCGTTGGTGTCGTACGACGCACCGAACTTGACGTCATGGTTACCCAGGGTCAGGGTACCCGCACCGTAGTAGTTCCACGCCTTGGTGGTCAGGATGTTGTCCTGCGAGTTGACTTCGGTACCGAGGTACAGCGAGTCACCCGACGGCGCAGCCGTGGTGCCATCGAAATAGATGCGCACGCTCGGAGCGTTGGTATTGACCGCGCGGATCGCCGAGAACTCGCGGTACGACGCCTTGAACTCGGTGGAGAAGGTGTCGGTCCAGTCGCTGAACAGCTGGGCGACGTAGCTCTCGTTGGTCTTGTTGTGCTGGTACCAGTACGAGTTCAGCGACGCCGAGCTCGTGGTCATGCCGTTGATGCGCAGCTTGCTCTGGTCGATCTTGCTGTAGCGGATGTTGGCGCGGTGGTTGTCGCTGATGTTCCAGTCCAGCTTCAGCGCGTACTCTTCCATCGAGGTGTCGCCGTTGCTTTCGATGCCACCGGCGTCGATGCCGTAGCCCTGCGCGATCTGCTGCGCACGGGTCACGTCAGCCAGGTTGAACTGGCCATTGGCCTTGCCCAGCGGGGTGGTTGCCAGGTCGGCACCGGGAGCGGACTGCTCGAACTTTTCGTAGTTGGCGAAGAAGAACAGCTTGTCCTTGACGATCGGACCACCGACGGTCATGCCGTAGGTCTTTTCCTTGGTGAAGCCATTGAACGGCTGGCCTTCCGGGTTGTCGCCGAACCAGTCACCGTCACGGTAGGTGCCGTACACCGAACCGTGGAATTCATTGGTACCCGACTTGGTCACCGCGTTGACGGTGGCGCCGGCGGCAGCAGCGATGCTGACGTCGTAGTTGGACAGGTTGATGTCCAGTGCTTCGATGGCTTCCATGGCGACCGGCTGGCGGCGGGTCGGCATGTTGTTGCCTTCCAGGCCGAAGGTATCGCTGGCCGAGACGCCGTCGATGCTGATCGAGTTGAAGCGCGGGTTCTGGCCGCCGGCCGAGATCGAGCCCGAAGCGCGATCGATGAAGGTCACGCGCGGATCCAGACGCATCAGATCCTGGATGTTGCCGCCGATGGACGGCGCAACTTCGATCTGCTGCTGGCTGATGTTGGTGCCCGAACCCATCTTGGTGGCGCTGAACACTTCCGAGCCGCCGCCGACAGCGGTGACCTGCACGGTGTCCAGGTTGGTCGCGGCGAGGTCACCGGCCAGGGTGGCGTTGATGGTGCCGGTCTGGTTCACGCCCAGGTAGACGCCATCTTCGGTCTTGGTGCCTTCACCCGGCTTGGTGATGGTGATCGAGTACGGACCACCCACGCGCAGGCCGCGCGCGTTGTAACGACCCGCCGCATCGGTGGTGGCACGCGAAACGGTGCCCGACTCGGTGTGGGTAATGGTGACTTCAGCACCGGCGACGGGCTGGCCGGCGCGGGACACGACCTGGCCGCCGACACCGGCAGAGGTGCTCTGGGCGAAGGCGGGAGCGGCGGCGAGCGCAGCCACGAGACCAAGGGTAAGCTTGGACATCCGGAGTGGGTGGGTCATTTTTCGGTAGCCTCGATGCGAGTTGGGCGATGGCGGAAAAAAGCGCATCCAAGCAGCCTTGCGGGTGGCTGACTGGACATTTATCTGGGGTTCCCTACCGTGAACGGCAGCTGCCGCAACGGTTAACACTAGATTAACACGCTACGCCTTGAATGTGACGGTTGTGCGACAAACGGCACCGGATCGCAACGCTATCGTGACGGAACCTTCATTCCGCTTTACGAACGCCTTCACCCGCCGATGTCGGATTGCCCGCATCGAGCACCTGCCCACGCCATGCCAGCCCAGCGGCGGACAAGAGGGTTACGGCCGCTGCAGCAGCAGCCTCCGGACCACATGCGGCCGGGTCCTGGTCGATCGAATAGGCCCGCGCACGCAGGGCGGTACGCAAGGGGCCGGGATACAGGCCACTGACCCGCACCGGGCTGCGGGCCAGCTCGTCATGCAGGCTGCCGATCAGCCCGCGCAGGCCGTGCTGGGCGGCACCGTAGCCGCCCCAGTACGCCTGCCCCACCCGCTCAGGGGCATCGACGGTGAACACCAGTGCCGCATCTTCACGCTGGCGCAGCAACGGCAGGCAAGCCTGGGCCAGCCAGGCCGGAGCGGTCAGGGTGACGTGCACGGCGCGGGCGAAGCTGGCCGGGTCGGCCAGCTCGAACGGGGTCAGGCCGGGAAAATGCGCTGCACAGACCAGCAGGCCATCAAGGCGCCCCAGCTCCTGCGCCACCGCCTGGGCCAGTTCGGCATAATCGTCGGGACCGGCACCTTCCAGGTCCAACGGGTACAGCAGGGGCCCTGGCCCAACCGCCTGTACCTGGGCGTAGACCCGGTCCAGCCTTCGTGGCTTGCGCCCCAGCAGGACCACGGTCGCCCCCGCCTCAGCGGCTGCAACAGCGGCAGCGCTGCCGAGCCCGCCGCCCGCACCGGCAATGAGCACCACACGGTCCTGCAACGGGCGGCCATCGAGCGCCCCGTCTGCCGGTGACGTCGATGGCCAGGCGCTCATCCCTGTGCGGCCTCTTCGACGATGCGCTTGAGCTCGCCGGCTTCGAACAGTTCCATGACGATGTCGCAGCCGCCGATCAACTCACCGTTGATGAACAACTGCGGGAAGGTGGGCAGATTGGAGAAGCGCGGCAGGTTGGCGCGGATCTCCGGCTCTTCCAGCACATTGACCGTGCGCAATGCGACGGCGCCTGCGGCCATCAGCGCCTGCACGGCGCGGCTGGAATAGCCGCACATGGGGTATTGCGGGGTGCCCTTCATGAACAGCACGAGCGGGTAACGATCCACCTCGGCCTGGATTTGCTGCATTACCGCCACACCTCACTCCTTGCTTCGCCGGACGAACCAACCGCGATGGTCGGCTAGACTGCCCACGGTAGCCGCCATTGTAAGCCGATGGTACCGGCTGCCGCCGCCCCCTGGCCACGAACCTGTCCATGCCCCTCGAACTGCCCGCCCTGCCCTACCTGCCATCGTCCCTGCAGCCGCACCTGTCGGCGCAGACCGTGGAACTGCATCATGGTCGCCACCATCGCGCCTACATCGAGGCGGTCAATGCCGCCATTGTCGGCACCGAATGGGAAGAAGCCACGCTGGAGGACATCGTCCGCCACGCCCAGGGCGCGCTGTTCGACGCCGCCGCACAGGCCTGGAACCACGGTTTCTACTGGCAGTGCCTGCGCCCGCGCGGCGGTGGCGAGCCGCAGGGCCGCCTGGGCGAGCTGGTCAAGCGCCAGTTCGGCGACGGCCAGCGCCTGCGCGAGGAGTTCAATCGAACCGCGCTTGGCCTGTTCGGCTCCGGCTGGGTGTGGCTGGTGCAGCACCCCGGCGGGCAGCTCGGCCTGCAGGCCACCCGCAATGCGGGTACGCCGCTGACCGGCGACAGCACGCCATTGCTGTGTTGCGATGTGTGGGAGCACGCGTATTACACCGACTACCAGAATGATCGTGCGCGTTATCTGCTGGCATTCTGGCAACTGGTGAACTGGGAGTTCGCCGAGAGCCAGCTGCGCTGAGGCCGACGGGCATCCGCATCCGCCGGGCATGGCCCGGCGCTACCGGCATCACGCCTGGCCGTGGTGGATGCTCATCCTGGTGGGCGTCGCCGGCCAGCGGCCGGCACTACCGGGTTCAGCGGCGCCTGCCGGCCGACGGTCGGCATCACCTTGGTCAACCGTTACGCAGCGCGTGCACCGCGGGGGCCACCTGGGCCTGGCGGTCGAGCTCCAGGCCTACCTGCTCCAGCGCATCGGCCAGTGCATCGGCATCATCATCGCGCAGGGTGGCGTGACCCACCTTGCGGCCGTCACGCGATTCCTTGCCGTAATCGTGCCAATGGCCACTGGCCTGCTGCAGCACCGGCGTCGGGTCAGGCATCGCCCCCAGCCAGTTCAGCATGCAGGCATGGCCGAGCATGCGGGTACTGCCCAGCGGCAGGCCGAGCACCGCACGCAGGTGGTTCTCGAACTGGGAGGTTTCGCTGCCTTCGATGGTCCAGTGACCGGAGTTGTGCACGCGCGGCGCCATCTCGTTGGCCAGCAGTTCACCGTCGCGGCAGAACAGTTCCAGCGCGAACACACCCACGTACTGCAGGTGTTCGGCAACACGACGGGCATAGCTGATCGCTGCTTCGTGCTCGGCAGCGGACAGCACCGCCGGAGCCACGCTGGCCGACAGCACGCCGTCGACATGCCAGTTGCCGGTGACCGGCCAAGCCTGGAAGCTGCCATCGCGGCCGCGCACGGCAACCACGCTGACTTCGCGCTGGAAGGCGACAAAGCCCTCGAGGATCAGCCCGGTGCGCTCGACCTGCGCGCCCAGGGCCTGCCATGCCGCATCGATGTCCGCTTCGCTGCGCAGGCGGAACTGACCCTTGCCGTCGTAGCCCAGGCGGCGGGTCTTGAGGATGCACGGCAGGCCGAATTCGGCGGCCTTGGCAGCCAGCTCGTCGCGGCTGCGGATATTGGCGAAGGCCGGCAGCGGGATGCCCAGCTGCTGGAACAGGGTCTTCTCGCTCAACCGGTCCTGGGCCACGGCCAGCGCCGACGGCGGCGGATAGACCGGCACGCGGTCGGCCAGCCATTGCGCGCTGTCAGCCGGCACGTTCTCGAAATCAAAGGTGATCACGTCGACCCTGGCAGCGAAATCCGCCAGTGCCTGGCGATCATCGAAGGCGCCGACGGTGAGCGGCGCCAGCGGGCCGCTGCAGGCGTCGGCCGCCGGATCATACAGTTCGAAGCGCAGTCCCAGCGGCGCACCGGCCAGGACCATCATGCGGGCGAGCTGACCGCCGCCGAGGATGCCGACGGTCAGGCTCATTGGCGCGGATCGTCGTGGGCCATCACGTCTTCGGTCTGGCGCGCGCGGAAGCTGTCCAGCGCCTGGCCGATGGCCGGCTGGTCGCTGGCCAGCATCGCGGCGGCGAACAGTGCGGCATTGGACGCGCCGGCATTGCCGATGGCGAAGGTGGCGACCGGGATGCCGGCCGGCATCTGCACGATCGACAGCAGCGAATCCATGCCGTTGAGGGCCTTGGACTGCACCGGCACGCCCAGCACCGGCACTGCGGTCTTGGCCGCGATCATCCCCGGCAGATGCGCGGCACCGCCGGCGCCGGCAATGATCGCGCGCAGCCCGCGCGAAGCCGCCTGCTCGGCATAACTGAACAACACATCCGGCGTCCGATGGGCGGACACCACCTTCACTTCGAACGGAACGCCCAGAGCTTCAAGCTTCTGGGCGGCGTGCTGCATGGTTTCCCAGTCGGAGCGGGAACCCATGACGATGCCGACAAGCGGCGCGATCGGGTTGGGGGTCATTGGCCGTCACCTGCCTTAAAGACGTATTCTAGCCATCTTCCACGCAAGACGAAGAACCATGGATCGCAAGCTGCTCGACCTGCTGGTGTCGCCCGACACCCGCCAGCCCCTGTCCCTGCTGGATGGCAAGGGCCTGGAAGCCCTCAACCGGGCGATCGCCGCCGGTTCCGTCAACCGCGCCGATGGCAACCCGCTGGCGCAGCCGCTGCGCGAAGCCCTGGTCACCCGCGACCGCAAGCAGGTGTTCCGCGTCGACGACGGCATCCCGGTGCTGCTGGCCGAAGAAGCCATCCCGACCGCACAGATCGCCGACTTCCCGGCCGCATGAGCGCGCTGCCGACGCCGGATCCAGCCGTCGTCGCGGCCGATGTCGCCCGCGCGTTGGCCGAGGACCTGGGCAGCGGTGACGTCACCGCCGCCCTGCTGCCCGACCAGCCCGACAGCGCCTACCTGCTGTGCAAACAGGATGCGGTGATCGCGGGCCGCCCGTGGTTCGACGCCACCCATCGCGCACTCGATGCGGACGTGCAGATCGAGTGGCGGGTGGCCGAAGGCGACAGCGTCAGCGCCGGCACCGTGCTGGCCCTGCTGCATGGGCGCAGCCGCAGCCTGGTCAGCGCCGAACGCACCTCGCTGAATTTCCTGCAGACCCTGTCCGGCACCGCCACCACCACGGCCCGCTATGTGGCTGCGGTGGCAGGCACGGGCACACGCATCCTTGATACCCGCAAGACCCTGCCCGGCCTGCGCCTGGCCCAGAAATACGCGGTGCGGTGCGGTGGTGGCGACAACCACCGCTTCGGCCTGTACGACACGGTGATGCTGAAGGAGAACCACATCCGCGCGGCCGGTTCACTGGCTGCCGCTGTCTCGGCCGCCCGCCAGCAATGGCCACAGCTGCCGCTGGTGGTCGAGGTCGAGGACCTGGAACAGCTGCGGCAAGCGCTGGAAGCTGGCTGTGAACGCATCCTGCTGGACGACTTCAGCCCGGAACTGCGGCGCGAAGCGGTGCGCATCACCGAAGGCCGCATTCCACTGGAGGTGTCCGGCAGCGTCGGCCTCGGTGGCCTGCGCTCGATCGCCGAAGATGGCGTGGACTGCATTTCCATCGGCGGCTTGACCAAGCACGTGCAGGCAATCGACCTGTCGTTGAAACTGGGTCCGCCACCGGGTTGAGGGTGGATTGGCGGATCGTGATGTTGCCGGCCAGCGGCCGGCACCACCGCTCTCACACCCGGCGTTCACAACGGCGCTGCGACGCTGCGGCCATCCCCCACAGGAGCCGCGCATGCGCCGGATGCTCTTGCCTGCCTGCCTGCTGCTGGCGGCGACGCCTTTCTCGGCCGCCGCTGTCGAAGCCTGCGATGTCCCACCGCGTTTCGGCCTGAGCCCATTGGCGGTCGCCATCCGCAACACCGCCTGCAACGAGCATCGGCTCTGGTATCGCCCCTTCATCGACCGTGACGGCCGCGCCGCCAGCCTCAGTGTCACCGAGGCCGAAGGCGATCATCTGGCCGACAACGGCCTGATCGCCTGGCAACGGGTCACCAGCTACTGGCGCGAAAGCGGCACGCTCAACGCACTGGGCAGCCAGCCCGGCGCCAGCAGCTGCCTGGCGCCGCTGGGCACGCGTTACACCGACAGCGACTGCCGCGCCTTCCTGATCGACAATCCGTGGTCGGCGGCCTTCATTTCCTGGGTGATGGTGCGTGCCGGCGTACCTGGCTTCAATACTTCCCCACGCCATATCGACTATATCCGCGCCGCCTACCAGGCAGGCCCTTCCGGCGTGCCCTACCGCCTGGTGGACCCGGCCACCGCCAAGCCTGCGCCGGGCGATCTGCTGTGCTTCCTGCGCGACCGCAGCAGCACGCTCAGTTACAGCGGATTGGTGCAGGCCCTGGGCAACGGCTCGGTCGGCCATTGGAAATCGCATTGCGAAGTGGTGGTGGCGGCCAACCTCGGTGGCGACCAGACGCTTTACCTGGTGGGTGGCAATGTCATGAACACCGTGGCGATGCGCCTGCTGCAACTGGATCGCACCGGCACGATCAAGCTGCCGCCGCCGCGCGAGCGCGACACCACCGGCATCGACCCGACCTGCACGCCGGGCCGCGAGGACGAATGCAGCTTCAACCGGCAGGATTGGGCCGCGTTGCTTCAGTTGAATGCCACTGCGCCGCAGCTTGCACCGCTTCCAACAGTGATTCCCGCTGCACCGTCACCGGTGCCGCCGCAGCAGTCGGTGGAGCCTGGCAGCGTTCGCTGAGCACATGCCGCTTGATCCGGTCGCCATTCGTCGCCATCTTTGGCGGATCGACACCTGACGGCTGACGCTATGCCCACCCTGCTGTTGCTGCTGATTGCCGGCGGTATCGTCTACTTCTTCTGGAACGCAGCGCGTTCGGCCGCCGAACGTGCGATCGAGCTGGGCCGCAACGCCTGCCGTGCCGCCGATGTGCAGTGGCTGGACCAGGCGGTGCACGCCACGGGCCTGCGCCTGTCGCGCGGGGAAGACGGACGCCTCGGCTTCGAACGCACCTTCAAGTTCGAGTATTCGTACGACGGCATCGATCGCCATGTCGGCCGCATGGTGCTGCGCGGCGACCAGTTGGTTTCCTTTACCGGCCCGGGCGCGGCACGGATCAGCCAGATCCGTGCGGACAACGAAGAGGCCGAGGATGTGTAGGGGCTGAAGGTGTGCCGACCAACGGTCGGCCCCACCATTACTTGACCACGCGCAGCGTCGGACGGCCTTTCGGCGGCGGACCAGCGGGCGGCGTGTCGTCCGGCGGCGTCTGCTCATCGTCGTGCAGCAGCTCATCACTGGCCGGCGCCGGCTCGCCACCGGGAATGTCATCCGGCAGTGCCATGCCCTGCCCGGTTTCGCGGGCATATACCGCCAGTACGGCGCTGATCGGCACCTGCACCGGATAGCTGGTGCCGGAGAAGCGCGCCGAGAAGCTCACCGACTCGTTGTCGATCACCAGCCGTACCACCGCGCGTTCGGCGATGTTGAGCACCACCCGGCCATCCTTGATGGCTGAAGGCGGAACCTGTACGCCGGGAACGCCGGCGTCGACCAGGATGTGCGGCGTCAGCTGGTTGTCATTGATCCATTCCACCAGGGCCCGCAACAGGTACGGTCGGTGGCTGGTCATGTGGAAGAAGTCTTCGGTCATGCGTGAAGTGTAGCGCCCGACGCCCCGGCCGGGGCGGATCGCCTGCACGCCGGTCGGCGTGCAGACGGGAAAGCGGATGGCGGATCAGCCCGGGAGATCGCGCAGTTTCTTTTCCTGATCGGTCAGGCTGCGGACGAAACCGGGGTGGCGGAAGATCCGGTTGCCGTAGTCCTCGATCGCCTTGCCGTCCTTCGGCAGCGGTACATCCAGCGACTGCAGGCGCCAGATGATCGGGGCCATCGCGCAGTCGGCCAGGCTCATTTCCGGGTTGAGGAAGAACTTGCTGGCCTTGAACAACGGCAGCGAGGCCGTCAAAAGTTCCTTCAGCCGCTTGCGCCCTGCCTCGGCCTGGGTCTTGTTGCCCAGCTGGATGGCCTGCACCTGCGGCACCCAGTCGTGCTCGATACGCAGCATGGCCAGGCGGATGCGCGCGCGCGACAGCGGGTCGACCGGCATCAGCGGCGGATGCGGATAGCGCTCGTCCAGATACTCGCTGACCACCGACGCGGCATACAGCACCAGCTCGCGCTCGACCAGGGTCGGCACCGAGTGGTACGGATTGAGATCGATCAGATCTTCCGGCGGGTTCTGTGGATCCACCGGTACGAAGTCGAAACTCACGCCCTTGGCCGCCAGCACCAGGCGCACACGGTGGCACAGTACATCGTCGTTCGAGGAAAACAGCGTCAGTGTATTGCGCATGCGTACGCTCGCCGCCATCAAAGGCTCTCCTACGACAGGAGACCGCCTGCCGTATCGGCGCCGCCAGCACCGTGCTGACGGTCGACTCCTCCCCGAGTGTGCAACCGACCATCACAAAAGCCAATAGGCCCGTTGCGATGGCCGGCCCTGGATCAGTGCACGTCCTTCCAGTATTCCTTCTTCAACAGGTACACCAGGAAGGTCAGCAGGGCCAGGAACAGGATCACCCAGACACCGAGCTGCTGCCGCTTCAGCGCGGCCGGCTCGCCGGCGTATTCAAGGAAGTTGGTGATGTCGCGCACGGCCTGGTCGTACTGCGCCGCATCGACCGAACCCGGGCTTTCGATGCGCAGGCCCGTCACCGGCGGGTCCATGCCCGCTGCTTCGGCCTTGCCATGTACCGCATGCTGCAGGCCCTGCATCTCCCACAACGGATTGGGCATGGATGCGTTGGCGAACAGCGCATTGTTCCAGCCCAGCGGGCGGCTGCTGTCCAGGTAGAACGACTTCAGGTAGGTGTAGATCCAGTCGCTGCCGCGCACCCGGGAAATCAGGCTCAGGTCCGGCGGCATCTTGCCGAACCACTTTTCGGCCTGCTCCTTGGGCATCGCCACCGGCACCGGATCGCCGATCGCCGAGCCGGTGAAGTTGAGGTTGTTCATCACCTCTTCCTCGCTCAGCCCCAGGTCCTCGCCCATCCGCGAATAGCGCAGGTACTTCAGTGCATGACAGCCACTGCAGTAGTTCATGTACAACTGGGCGCCGCGCTGCAGCGACGCCCGGTCACCCAGGTCGTTACCGGCCTGCAGGAGCTTGGTGCCGCCCTCGGCGGCCATGGCCAGGGTACTGCCCAGCATCAGGGCGGCCGCCAGGGCCAGCCGGACCATCCAGCGCTCAGTCATGCGTGGTCACCCTTTCCGGTACCGGCTTGGTCTTGTCCAGCCTTGTCCATACCGGCATGGTGATGAAGAAGGCGAAGTACAGGAAGGTCAGCACCCGCCCGACATAGGTCTCGTGTGCATCGGTGCCCGGACCGGAGCCGATCACGCCGAGCCAGACGAAACACACTGCAAACACCCCCAGCAGCACCCGCGAGAGCGCGCCGCGGTAGCGGTAGGACTTGACCTTGGCCCGGTCCAGCCAGGGCACCAGGAACAGGATGGCGATGGCCGAGAACATCACGATCACGCCACCCAGTTTGTTCGGCACCACCCGCAACATCGCGTAGTACGGCGTGTAGTACCAGACCGGCTTGATGTGCTCGGGGGTGACCAGGCGATTGGCTTCGGTGAAGTTGTCGTGTTCCAGGAACAGGCCACCGAAGGCCGGTGCGAAGAAGATGATGAAGGCCGCGATGATCAGCAGGAAGCCCGCACCGACGCCGTCCTTGAGTGTGTAGTAGGGATGGAACGGGATGCCATCGGTCGGCGCGTTCGGTGACCAGCGGTTGCCCTTCGGGCCCTTCTTGATCTCCACGCCATCGGGATTGTTCGATCCCACTTCATGCAGCGCGCCCAGGTGCAGCACCACCAGCAGCAGCAGGACCAGCGGCAGCGCGATCACGTGCAGTGCGAAGAACCGGTTGAGCGTGGCGTCGCTGGGCAGGTAATCGCCCATGATCCATTCGGTCAGGCCGTTGCCGATCACCGGAATGGCGCCGAACAGCGAGATGATCACCTTGGCGCCCCAGAACGACATCTGGCCCCACGGCAGCACGTAGCCCATGAAGGCTTCGGCCATCAACACCAGGTAGATCAGCATGCCCAGGATCCACACCAGTTCACGTGGCTTCTGGTAGCTGCCATACAGCAGCCCGCGGAACATGTGCAGGTAGACCACGATGAAGAACAGCGAGGCACCGGTGGAGTGCATGTAGCGGATCAGCCAGCCCCACTCCACGTCACGCATGATGTATTCGATGGAGGCGAATGCTTCAGCGGCATTCGTCTTGTAGTGCATGGTCAGGAAGATGCCGGTGACGATCTGGTTGACCAGCACCAGCAGCGCCAGCGAGCCGAAGTAGTACCAGATGTTGAAGTTCTTCGGCGCGTAGTACTCGCTGACGTGCTTGCGGTAGATCGGCATCAACCCAGGCGCGCGGGCATTGACCCAGTCGGCCACGCCGGTGGCGGTACGGCTGAGGATGTTGGACATCAGGCAGCCCCCTGCGGATCGACACCGATGATGATGGTGTTGTCGTCCTGGTAGTGGTGCGCGGGCACCTTCAGGTTGATGGGTGCGGGCACGTCCTTGAAGACGCGGCCGGACATGTCGAAGCGCGACTTGTGGCAGGGGCAGAAATAGCCGCCCTTCCACTGCGGATCGTAGGGCTCGGGGCGGATTTCACCGACCATTTCCGGCGAACAGCCCAAGTGCGTGCAGAGACCCACCAGCACCGAGATCTCGGGCTTGATCGAGCGCAGCTCCGGGTTCTGCTTGAGCACGTACTCCGGCTGCTGGTCCTTCTCGCCGGACTCGGGGTCCTTCAAGCGGCCATCCAGCCCATGCAGCGCGTCAAGGATCGCCTTGGATCGTTTGACGATCCAGATCGGCTGGCCACGCCATTCCACGATCAGGCGTTGGCCTTCCTGCAGGGCGCTGATGTCGGCCACCACCGGTGCGCCGGCAAGCTTGGCGCGGGCACTGGGGTTCCAGGATTTGATGAAAGGAACTGCGGTGAATCCGACGCCGACAGCGCCCACCACGGCTGTGGTGGCAGTAAGAAAACGCCGACGTCCGGTGTTGACTGGATCGTGTACCCCATCGTTGGCCATCCGGCACTCCGATATTGATTAGGTAGCTTTAAGGCTGCCAGCGGTTCCGGTGGGGGCCAGAGCCGCATTGAATCTCGGTCGAGTGTAGCGGAACCGTCGCGCGCCACACAACGCATTGCAACAACTCTTTCAGATCCGTGCCGACTGACAGTCGGCACCTACCTGTCGAAGGTGTGCCGACAAACGATCGGCACCTACTGCTTGGTCAGGGCCGTGCGATAGCGCTCGGCCAACTGGCCGACCCGGCGCACGTAATACTGGGTCTCGCTGTAGGGCGGCACGCCGCGATGGCGATCGACCGCGCCCTCGCCCGCGTTGTAGCCGGCAGCGGCCAGGGTCAGGTCTCCATTGAAACGCTTCAACAGCCAGGCCAGATACTGCACCCCGCCACGGATGTTCTGCCCCGCGTCGTAGGAATCGCTGACGCCGAAGCGCGCGGCGGTGGGCGGCATCAGCTGCATCAGGCCTTGGGCGCCGGCACGGCTGAGTGCGGTCGGGTTGTAGGCCGACTCGGCATGGATGATCGCGCGTACCACGGCCTCTTCCACCCCGAATTCGCGTGCGGCCGAGGTGATCTCGCTCTGGAAGGCCGTGGTGTTCAGGCGCACGCTGCCGAAATCGACGCGCGGATTGACCCCACAGGCGTAGCAGCGCTCCATGAAACTGTAGCGGATGGTCCGCACCGGGCCGAGGTTGGCGACCTGGGTCGGGCGTGCGCTGGTGTAGTGGCGCACCCCGTCCTGCATGTACGAATAGACCTGTCCGCTGACCATCCTGCCGCCGCGTGGACTGGCCGGCGTAGAGGTCGTTGCGGGTGCCGGGGTCGCTGCGACAGCGGGACTGGCCGCAGCGGCGGCGACCGCGACCGGATTACGCTCAGCGCTGGCCACCACTGCAGCAGGTGCCGCAGGTGCTGGTAGCGGCGCCGGCGCCGGCGTGGCAACGGGAGCGCGTGCTGCCCTGCCCGCGCTGCGGGTGTAGCTGATGGTGCTGCATTGGGCACCGGCCACCCGCTTGCTGACATAGCTGGTGACACCGTCGGCGCCGAGGCACTTGTACAGGGTACCGGCGCTGGCCGGCGCAGCGGTCAGCGCAGCGATGATGATCGCCGTTATCCCCAGTCTCCCCTTCATGGCCGCGAGTGTCCCAGCTTCGCTGCGGCTTGCCAAGGGCGCCGGCTCAGACCGTGACGGCGGGCACGGCCAGGACCTGGCCAAGCCCGGCCAGGCGCTGGGCCAGCTCCTCGCGCAGCTCGGCCGGCGTGGTCCACACCGCCACCGGCAGGCGATCCAGGCTGAGGATCTGCGCCAGAATCATGCCGCGGCTCTCCGCGCCCATCCGCAACAGGCAATGTTCTGGCCCGTCGGCCTCCAGCACACCGCACCAGGGCGGAATGCACCCGGTCAGCTCCGCTTCGCTGCCGGCCAGGCGCAGGACGGCCTGCAGCGCGAACGGCGCCTGGCTGACCGCCTGCCGCACCATCACATCCGGTGGCGCCGGAGTGCGCCGATGCAGGCCGGGCTCTGGCAGCGAACGCACTGCGCCCATCCGGTCCACGCGCAGCGTGCGCCAGTCCTGCCGCCCCAGGTCCCAGGCCAGCAGATACCAGCGCCGTCCGTAGTTGACCAGGTGCTGGGCCTCGACTTCGCGTTGCGTCACCGCGTCCTGCGCGCTGCGGTATTCGAAGGCCAGCCGCGCGGCCTGCCGGCAATGCTGGGCCAGTCGCCCGAGCAGGCGCGCGTCGGTGGACGGCAGGTCGGACAGGGTTGCGGTCGCGGCATGTACTTCGCCGGCCTGCTGGCGGCGACGCGCCGGCACCAGCGGGTCGAGCTTGGACAGCAGGCCGCGTGCGGTGTCGTCGATGCCGGACACCGTGGCCGACGCCGCGCGCAGGGCAATCGCCAGTGTGGTGGCCTCCTCCTCATCCAGCAGCATCGGCAGCACCGGCGCACCGGCGCCCAGCCGGTAGCCGCCACCTACACCGGCCGAGGCCTGTACCGGATACCCCAGCTCACGCAGGCGCTCGACATCGCGACGGATGCTGCGCCGGTCCACGCCCATGCGCTCGGCCAGCTCGGCGCCGGACCAGTGACGGCGGGCCTGCAGCAGGGAAATCAGGCGAAGCAGGCGATGGGCGGTATGGCGCATGACGGATCGCGGACAGAAGTCGTCCGCAATTGTGCCCCAGCATGGGCCCCACTTCACCACCACCTGCAGGGAGCAATGCCATGACGTCACGCCAGATCACCCTCTACCACGCCGCCCGTTCACGCTCGAGCGGCGCTGTCGCCCTGCTCGAAGCGCTGGGCGCCGACTACCGCATGCAGGTGCTGGACCTGAAGGCCGGTGCCAACCTGGCCCCGGCCTATCTGGCTATCAACCCGATGGGCAAGGTGCCGGCAATCGTCCACAACGGCGCCCTGGTGACCGAGCAGGTGGCGATCTATCTGTACCTGGCCGACCTGTACCCGGAAGCCGGGCTGGCACCGCCGATCGGCGACGCCCTGCGCGGCCCTTACCTGCGCTGGATGGCCTTCTATGGCGCCTGTTTCGAGCCGGCGATGATCGACAAGGCGATGCGCCGCGATCCGCCGCCGCATGCGATGTCGCCCTATAACGATGCCGATACGGTGCTGCAGGTGATCGAAGCGCAGCTGGCGCAGGGACCGTACCTGCTGGGCGAGGTGATGAGTGCCGCCGACGTGCTGTGGGGCAATGCATTGGCTTGGACCAGTGCGTTCGGCCTGGTGCAGCCGGCACCGGCGACGGCCGCCTACATCGCACGGATGAGTGCTCTGACCGCGTTCGACCGCTCGCGGCAGATCGATGCGGAGCTGGTCGCGGCGTAAGGCACCCGGCCCGGCGCTGCCGAACGGCACGGGATGCAGGCAGCGCGGGGCCATGCCCCGCGAGCGCGCAGCGTGGCGCCGCTGCCGTTGCGCCGGGCGCATGCCCTGGGATGCGGGTAGAATCGCCCCCTTTCCCGCCACCCGAATGGATTAAGCGCCATGAACGGGACGCCAGACGTCTTTCCGCCCACCACCCAGGGCGGCACCCCGCTCGTTGCCCTGCCCTCTGGTCCGCGCAAGCCTGACCAGGTGAAGGGCAAGCTGTACATCAAGACCCACGGTTGCCAGATGAACGAGTACGACTCGGCCAAGATGGCCGACGTGCTCGCCGCCAGCGATGGCCTGGAACTGACCGATCGCCCGGAGGACGCAGACGTCATCCTGGTCAATACCTGCTCGATCCGCGAAAAGGCGCAGGAGAAGGTGTTCAGTCAGCTGGGCATCTGGAAGAGCCTGAAGAACCAGGGCCGCGAGGTCATCATCGGCGTCGGCGGTTGCGTGGCGTCGCAGGAAGGCGAGGCGATCATCAAGCGCGCGCCATTCGTCGACCTGGTGTTCGGCCCACAGACACTGCATCGCCTGCCGGAGCTGATCCGCGCCCGTCGCGAGCAGCAGCGCCCGCAGGTGGACATCAGCTTCCCGGAAATCGAGAAGTTCGATCGCATGCCCGAACCGCGTGCTGATGGCGCGTCGGCATTCGTATCGATCATGGAAGGCTGCTCCAAGTACTGTTCGTTCTGCGTGGTGCCCTACACGCGTGGTACCGAAGTCAGCCGCCCGTTCGAGGACGTGGTGGTGGAAGTGGCACAGCTTGCGGCACAGGGCGTGCGCGAGATCAACCTGCTCGGCCAGAACGTCAACGCCTACCGTGGTCCCTATGGTGACGGCGAGCTCGCCGACCTGGGCCTGCTGATCCGCACCATCGCCGAGATCGACGGCATCGGCCGCATCCGCTTCACCACATCGCACCCGCTGGAGTTCAGCGATTCGCTGGTCGACGCGTTCCGCGATGTACCGCAGTTGGCCAACTTCCTGCACCTGCCGGTGCAGGCAGGCAGCGACCGCGTGCTGTCAGCGATGAAGCGCGGTTACACCGCACTGGAATTCAAGTCGAAGATCCGCAAGCTGCGTGCGGTGCGCCCCGACATCTCGATCAGTTCGGACTTCATCGTCGGTTTTCCCGGCGAGACGGATGCTGATTTCGAGAAGACCATGAAGCTGATCGAGGACATCGGCTTCGACCACAGCTTCTCCTTCATCTATTCGCGTCGCCCGGGCACGCCGGCTGCAGACCTGGAAGACACGATCAGCGACGCGGAAAAGCATGCGCGCCTGTCGCGGCTGCAGGAACGGATCAACGCGCATGCCGCGCAGATCTCCGAAAAGATGGTCGGCAGCGTACAGACCGTGCTGGTGGAAGGCCCTTCGCGCAAGAACCCGAACGAACTGACCGGCAAGACCGAGAACATGCGTTCGGTGAACTTCCCGGCGCACCCGCGCCTGATCGGCCAGTTCGTGGACGTGGTGATCACCGAAGCGTTGACCAACTCGCTGCGCGGGCGCGTCGTGACGGAATAAGGTGTGCGACCAACGGTCGGCACCCACCGCAATTGATGCCGGCCAGCGGTCGGCACCTACCGGGGTGGATGCCGACCGTTGGTCGGCATGCTTCAATCCAGACGTTTGCGGAAGCGCAGGATGGCCAGGGTCATCATCGCCACGATGAACACCAGCAGCGCCAGCGCGTCCGGCCACAGCTCCCACAGCGAAGCCCCGCGCAGCATGATGCCGCGTACCAGGCGCAGGAAATGGGTCAGCGGCAATACTTCAGCCAGCCATTGCACCGGCCGGGGCATGCCGGCGAACGGGAACATGAAGCCCGACAGCAGGATGGAGGGCAGGAACAGGAACAGGGTCATCTGCATGGCCTGGAACTGCGAACGCGCCCGCGTTGAAATCAACAGGCCCAGTGCCAGGTTGGCCAGCACCAGCAGCACGGCGGCCAGATAGACATCAACCAGACTGCCGCGGACAGGGACCTCGAACAACCACGTGCCCAGCAGCAGCACCAGGGTGGTCTGCAGCAGACCGATCGCTGCGTATGGCAATACCTTGCCGACCATCAGTTCGCTGCGCGATACCGGCGTGGCGATCAGCAGCTCCATGTTGCCGCGTTCGCGCTCGCGTACCACCGCCACTGCAGTGAACATCACCAGGGTCATGGTCAGGATCACTCCGATCAGGCCGGGCACGATGTTCACCGCAGACCGTCGTTGCGGGTTGTAGAAGCTGATGACGCTTACCGGCCCGCTGGCGATGCTGCCTTCGCGCAGCGGCCGCGTGTTGCTGGTCGGGCGCGTGTCCAGCGGCACCTGCGCCAACTGGATCGCCGCACTCTGCACCACCGTGTCGCTGCCATCGACCAGTACCTGCACCGCTTCGCGGCCTTCGTAGCGGCGTCGTTCGAAATCGGCGGGAATCACGATGCCCACGCTGATCCTGCCCCGTCGCAACGCCTCCATCAGCTGGTCGGGCGTATAGGCCTGTGCGCGCGGGGCGATCACACCGGTGGCGACCATGTCCTGCACCAGCGCGCGCGACGCCGCACTGTTGGCCTGGTCGGCGATGCCGGCATCCAGGTGCCGCAGGTTGAGGTTGATCGCATAGCCGAACAGCAGCAGCTGCATCACCGGGATGCCGATGATCATCGCCAGGGTGATCCGGTCGCGGCGCAGCTGGCGCAGCTCCTTGAGCATGATCGCCCACAGCCGTCGCAGGCTCATGCCGCCGGCTCCCGGCCACGGCCACGGGTAGCGGAAACGAAGACGTCTTCCAGGTTGGGCGCCACCGGCTCGATCCTGGCCTGCGGATCGGCGGCGGCAAGGGCTTGCGCCAGCACGGCGGTATCGACCGCACCCTCGCTGCACAGCACACGCAGCTCGGTGCCGATCTGCGCCACGCTGAGCACGCCCGGCAACGCCGCCAGCGCACGACTGGCCTGCCGGGGTTGCGCGGTGGTGACGGCCAGGGTGCGGCCCTGCAGCTGCGCGCACAGTTCGGCCGGCGTGCCATCGGCTACCAGGGCACCCCGATCGAGGATCGCCAAGCGGTGGCAGCGTTCGGCCTCGTCCATGTAGTGGGTGGACACCAGCACCGTGGTGCCGGCATCGGCGAGTTCGAACAGCGCTTCCCAGAAATCGCGGCGCGACTCGGGATCGACCGCACTGGTCGGCTCATCCAGGAACAGCAGTTCCGGCGCATGGATTACCGCACCGGCCAGCGCCAGCCGCTGCTTCTGCCCCCCGCTGAGGGTGCCGGCCAACTGCACCTGGCGGTCCTGCAGGCGGTATTGCTGCAGCAGCGCATCGATCCGTTGCCGCGCCTGCGCGCGTGGCAGATCCTGGATGGCGGCAAGGAATTCCAGGTTCTCCCGCACCGACAGGTCTTCGTACAACGAGAAACGCTGGGTCATGTAGCCGATGCGACGGCGCAACGCTTCGGCCTGCGCCGGGATCGCCAGCCCCAGCACGTCGATCTCGCCCGCGCTCGGCTCAAGCAGCCCGCACAGCATGCGGATGGTGGTCGATTTGCCCGAGCCGTTCGGGCCGAGGAAGCCGTATACCTGCCCACGCGGCACCTGCAGATCAACGTTGTCCACCGCCAGCAGGTCGCCGAATCGGCGACTCAGGCCCCGCGCACGCACAGCGATGTCATCGACCGGATTCAGAAACGCACCTGCACCGGCAGCCCGGCGGGCAGCGCCTGCATGTCGGCACTGTCGTCGATCTCGATCTCGGCCAGGTAGCTCAGGCGCGAGACGTCATCACCAGTCAACGCGTAATAGGGGGTAAAGGAAGGTTCGCTGCGGATCGACCGCACATGCCCTTTCAATACGGTGTTGGCGCCGTCCAGCTGCACCAGCGCGGCCTGCCCGACCTTCACCTGCAGGCGCAACGGCTGCGGCAGGTACACGCGCGCATGCGGCCGTTCGCCCACCAGCATCACCACCAACGGTGCACCGATCGGTGCCTGGTCGCCTTGCCTGTAGGGCAACGCATCGACCACGCCATCGCGCGGCGCGTGCAGCTGCAGCTTCTGCAGGTTGACGGCCTGGACGACCTCCTGTGCCAGCGTCGCCCTGGAGGCGGCCTGGCCCTGGGCGATGTCCTCACGACGGTTGCCGCGCTGCAGCTGCAGCCATGCCTGTTCGGCAGCACGCACGCTGGCCACGGCGTTGTCGGCGGCCGCGCGGGCCCGGTCCAGATCAGCGGCAGCCACCAACCGCTGACGGGCCAGCGGTTGCACCCGGCGGTAGTAAGCGGTGGCTTCCGCCGCCTGCGCGCGCAGCGCGGTGAGCTGTGCCTGGGCCTGGGCGATCTGCTCCGGACGCGGGCCCACCTGCAGCTCCTCGAGTTGTGCCTGCGCGCGGGCCGTTTCGGCCTGTGCGGCGTCGAGCTGGGCTGCGCCACGGACAGGGTCCAGGCGCATCAGCAGCGCGCCCGCCTTGACCGCCTGCCCCTCGCGCACGTCAACGGTACTGATCACTTCAGCCGCCGGTGCGGGCACGCTGATCCGGTCCCATTCAAGCGTACCCAGTGCTGCTGGCGGTGCTTCGCCGCAGCTCGCCAGCAGGCAGCTGCCCAGCAACCCCATCCTGCGCACCCACGTGACCACGGCCATGCGCCACCTCCTGCGATGGCGCCACGGTGCCATGCTCCCTGTGCACCCGCAATGATCCAGATCAGCGCTGGCCAATAATTGATCAGTCGCTGCCAACGCCACTGCCGCAAGGCTCGCTGCCACCTATCCACAGGTTCGTGGCAACACCGTCCACACCGCATGTGGAAAACCCAGCAGCCACTGGCACAATTTTCACCACGGCATCATCTTCCTTGTGGCACAGGCCCTGCGAAGATCTATCCACAGGTTTCTTCGGCGCCGGTCCACACCCGGTGTGGAGAACTGTCGTCATGCCGGCTTGCGCGTTACCCTTGTCGTCCCTGACGCCATCGCGGTGGACGGCGACCCCGCCCCACCCCAAGCAATGAAAAGCATCGAGCATCGAGACTTCACCCTGTCGCCGGAAGACAACGCGCAGCTGGCCAACCTGTGCGGCCCGTTCGACGGCCACCTTCGCCAGATCGAACTGAAGCTTGGCGTGGAAATCGCCAACCGCGGCTTCGTGTTCCGCATCAGCGGCCCGGCCGAGGCCAGCGCCGAGGCGCAGAACCTGATCGAGGCGCTTTACGAAGAAGCCGCCGAAACCACCTTCGACAACCACGCCATTCACCTGCGGCTGAACGCGGCCAACATCGAACAGATCGCCGACCGCTCCTACGAAGCGCAGGACGTGGCGATCAAGGTCAAGCGCGGAACCGTGCGCGGGCGGGGTTCCAACCAGAGCCGCTACCTGCACCAGATCGCCAGCCACGACATCAACTTCGGCATCGGCCCGGCCGGTACCGGCAAGACCTTCCTGGCCGTGGCCAGCGCGGTGGAAGCACTGAACGAATCACGCGTGCAGCGCCTGATCCTGGTGCGTCCGGCGGTCGAGGCCGGCGAGAAGCTGGGCTTCCTGCCCGGCGACCTCAGCCAGAAGGTCGACCCGTACCTGCGCCCGCTGTACGACGCCCTGTATGAAATGCTGGGCGTGGAAAAGGTGCTCAAGCTTCTGGAAAAGAACGTCATCGAGATCGCGCCGCTGGCCTACATGCGCGGCCGCACGCTCAACGATGCGTTCGTGATCCTGGACGAAGCGCAGAACACCACCATCGAACAGATGAAGATGTTCCTGACCCGCCTGGGCTTCGGTTCCACCGCCGTGGTCACCGGCGACCTGACCCAGACCGACCTACCCAAGCATGTGAAGTCCGGCCTGCGCGATGCGATCGACGTGCTGCGCGACGTGGAGGGCGTCAGCTTCACCTTCTTCGAAGCCCGCGACGTGGTCCGCCACCCGCTGGTGGCGCGCATCGTCAGCGCCTACGACCGCCGCGACCTGCACCAGATCCAACCTGGAGCGGAATGACACTACACTGCGGGCTCCTGTGCACATAAGGACGTGTCATGGTTCGCCCGGGTCTGCTGCTGTCGTTGTGCCTGCTGGCCCTCGGGCCGGTCCCTGCACTCGCCGCTTCCCCGCCTGCCGCCGAAGCGCGGGCGTATGTTGAATCCAGCTATGTGATTGCTCCCTACCAGGTGGAGGATTTCACGCTCGTACGCAGCAGTTACAACCCGGACGACCGATTGGCGGGGGCCGGGTTCAGTTACCGCAGCCGCCTGCACCCAGAGGCGGCGATCAGTGTTTTCGTGTATCCGGCGGGCCGATTGGACCCGCAGGTTGCCGTGGACCGCGGCATGCAGGCCTTGCAGGCGGACCTCAGGCAGGCGGTTGCGTCCGGCATCTACGCGGACCTGCAGGAGCTGGGACAGGAGCCCTTCCCGCTGTCGGCCGAGGCAGTTCCTGCGAAAGGTGCCAATGACATCGACGCGGCGGTGATCCAGGCCATTGCCAAGGCCGAGCAGGTTCGAGGCGAGAAGCTGCGCCTGGGCCTGCTGCAGGTGTCCAGCAACCAGCCGCTGCATTCCAATGGCTATCTGTTCTACAAACAGCTGCATTTCTTCAAGCTGCGCATCTCGGCCAACCAGTCCGTCCTCCCGCGCGAGGCATTCGATGTCCTCGCTGATCGCGCCACGCGCGGCCTGATCCCGGCGCTGGAAGTGGCCAACGTAGGCGGCTGTGCCAACGCCACCCTGTATGTGGATCCCGATGCAGCGCCGGAGCAGGGGGCAATCCAGTTGGCCAGACAGGTGACGCTGCAGAACGGCTACAACTGCCACGCATCGACCGGCGATGCCGATATCCAGGGGCGTGCGGCCAAGGCGTCGGTGATCGAAATCGCCTACGAAGCCGGCGACTGGAAGTCGCAGTGAACGGCGACACGCGCGATACTGTGACCTCCTGTTCGATCTGAAATGCCGGTGTTGCCATGACCAAGGGTCCCGTCCGCCTCGATGTAGCCGTCAACTACGCCCTGCCCCGTGCCGGGCTGCCCTCGGCCGTCAGCTTCCGCAAGTGGGTGGCGGCGGCGCTGAAGGGCCGGATCCGCGAGGCCGACCTGGCCATCCGCGTGGTCGACAGCAAGGAAGGGCAGTCGTTGAACCGGCACTACCGGGGCAAGGACTACGCCACCAACGTGCTGAGCTTCCCGGCCGACGTGCCGGAGGGCCTGCCCAAGGGCGTCAAGTTCCCGCTGCTGGGTGACCTGGTGATCTGCGCACCGGTGGTGGCGCGTGAAGCCGAGGAGCAGGGCAAGGTGCTCAACGCCCACTACGCGCACCTGACCGTGCACGGCGTGCTGCACCTGCTCGGCTGGGACCACGAGGACGACAAGGAAGCCGAGGCGATGGAACAGCTGGAGCGCGAGATCCTGGCCGAGCTTGGCATCGACGACCCGTACGCGGGCGAGCGCTGACGCCGGGCCCGGTCCCGGCCCACGCACTCACGGAGGAGGAGCGCAGCATGACCCTGCCTGCACTGTTGCTTGCCGCGCTGCTGCAGACCGGGGCAGGCCTGATGCCCGATCCTGACCAACCCTCGCCCTTCCCCGCCAGCGACAGCGAGGCCGACATCAGCGCAAAGGTCGCCGAACTACGAGCGTTCTTCGGCAGCAGCGAGCAGGAAACCCGCGACACCGTCGCCACCGCCCAGCAACGGGCGCTGATCGAGCGCCTGGAAGCCCGGCATGCGGCGCGGCTGGCGGGTATCTGGGTGGACAACGATCCGGGCTGGCACGTCGTGGTGCGACTGACCGGTGATGAACCGGTAGCAGATGAGGTACATGGCGGCGCAGATGGCCCGCAGCATGTGCACTTCCGCACCGGCGCTGCGCTGACGGAGGCGGAGATGCAGCGCCGCATGCGGGCGCAACACCCCTGGATCCGCAGTCAGATCCCGCACCTGGACGCTCTGGCGTTGGACGTCAGAACCGGCGAGCTGGTGCTGGATGTGGAAGAGGGCCACGAGGCCCGGGCAACGGTGACCACCGTTCGTGATCACCTGGAAGCGCAATTGGGCTTCCCGGTCAGGGTCCGCTGGCAGCCCGCCTCCAGTCAACGGTACCCACCCTGACCCACGCTCCCTGCTCGCCGCCCGCCTGCATCGTCGTTACCATGCACTGCTTCCATCCTGCCGACGGGGTGCTCCCGCCATGTCACCGCTGCGTCTCCTGCCCATGTTGCTGGTCGTCGCCCCAACCGCTTCCGCCGCGCCGCTGGACCTGCCTGCCCTGATCGAATGCCGCCAGGGCGTGGCCGAGCACGCCGCACTGGCACCGCTGCTGGCCGATCCGCTGAAGGCCGTGGCGCATGGCCTGCAGCCGCTGCCGCAGGGCAACCAGTTCATGAGCGAGTACCGGCTGGCCAGCCCGATCACCGTGTTCGGCCAGCAGACCGAGCGTGTGGCCGTGGCCGGCGCCAGCATCATGGCCGTGCTCGACCAGGCGGACCCGCGGCCGTTGGCCAGGCAGCTGGCCCTGGAGATCGGCTATGACCAGGACGGCAAGTTCATGGCCGGGCGCGAGCTGGTCAGCCGCGATGTGACCGACCCGAAGACCGGGGAGGCGCAGATCGAGTCGATCATCCTCAGCGTATCCACCGTCGCCAGCCACCCGGGCAGGACCCTGGCCGGCTGCACCTACAGCCTGGACCTGCCGGCCGATGACGAGGGCCCGGCCGCCACCGCCCCGGCGGCCGACGGTCACTGACAGGCCCCCACATCCTGCTAGACTTGGGCCATCGCCCGGCCTGCCGGGTGCCTTTTTTCCAGAGATGTCAGAAGACGACAGTAGTAGCTCCTCCGTGGAGCACAGTGAAAAGAAGCGCGGCTGGCTTGAACGCCTGACGTCTGCTTTTTCCGGCGAACCCCACACCCGCGACGAGCTGGTCGCTGTCCTGCACACCGCGCAGGAAGAAGGGTTGATCGCCGCCGATACCCTGAAGATGATGGAAGGTGCCATTTCGGTGGCCGAGCTGACCGTGGGCGACGTGATGATCTCGCGTTCGCAGATGGTCTCGCTGCCGGTCGAGGCGCCCTTCCTGGAGCTGATGAAGCAGGTGGTCGAGTCCGGCCATTCGCGCTTCCCGGTGCATGGCGAGAACAAGGACGACATCCTCGGCGTGTTGCTGGCCAAGGACCTGCTGCGCGGCGTGGTTGCCGACAACGGTCCCGGCAACGTGCGTGAGCTGCTGCGCCCGGCGGTGCTGATTCCCGAAGCGAAGAAGCTCAACGTGCTGCTGAAGGAATTCCGCCTGTCGCGCAACCACATGGCGATCGTGGTGGACGAGTACGGCGGTGTCGCCGGGCTGGTCACCATCGAGGACGTGCTGGAGCAGATCGTCGGCGAGATCGACGACGAACACGACGAGGCCGAGGATTTCTCGGCGCAGATCGCCATCCAGGCCGATGGCCAGTACGTGGTGGATGCGCTCACGCCGATCGGCGATTTCAACGAGCGCTTCGGTGCAACCTTCTCCGATGAGGACTACGACACCATCGGTGGCCTGGTGACCGAAGCGGTGGGCCATCTGCCGGAAGTCGGTGACGAACTGGCGCTGGACCGCTTCATGTTCCGCGTAGCCCGCGCCGATGCGCGCCGGGTCCAGGCCTTCCATGTAACGGTGCTGGCACCGGACGCGCAGGACGACGCTTGAAGCACCGTGGCCTGATCCTGACGGTGTGGCTGGCACTTTGCGTGCTGGCCACGACCCTGCCACTGACCGCGTTCGCGCAGGCGGCGGCGCCGGCCGTTTCGACGGCCAGTGATGCCCCGGCCCCGCGCGTCGGCGTGGTCACCATGCAGCCCGGCACCGTGTTCTTCGAACGCTTCGGCCACGATGCCATCGTCGTGCTGGACCCGGTGAGCGGCGAGGCGATCTCGTACAACTTCGGCTACTTCGATCCGTCCGAACAGGATTTCATCGGCCGCTTCGTACGTGGCGACATGATGTACTACCTGGTGGCGCTGCCACTGCAGCAGGACCTGTCGTACTACGACGAGACCGGCCGCGGTGCCAGCGTGCAGTGGCTGGATATCACCCCTGACCAGGCGCGCTCGCTGGCCGCCGACCTGGCCGAACGGGCCAAGCCGGAAAACGCGCGCTACCACTACGATTACTACACCGCCAACTGCGCCACGATGGTGCGCGACACGCTCGACAAGGCTCTGGGCGGCGGCCTGCACTCGCAGCTGTCGGGCCGTTCGCGTGGCAACACCTATCGCAGCGAGTCGGTACGCCTGGCGTCCCCGGCCGCGTGGATGTGGCTGGGCTTCGATATCGGCCTGGGTCCGTTTGCCGACCAGCCGCTGTCGCGCTGGCAGGAAGCCTTCGTGCCGATGCGCCTGGCCGATGCCCTGCGGCAGGCCCGCAACAGCGACGGCCGCCCGCTCGTGCAGTCCGAGCAGGAACTGCTGCCGCACCGCATCGATCCCGAACCGAAGGAATTCGCGCGCCACTGGTGGCCGTGGCTGCTGTGTGGCCTGGTGATTGCGGTCGGCGTGCTGGCGCTGCGCAGGCGTACGCGCCTGCTGGCCGGCCTGGCCTTGCCGCTGTGGCTGCTGTGCACGATCGCCGGTGGCCTGCTGGTGTTCCTGTGGGGCTTCAGCACGCACTACGCTGCCTGGGCCAACCGCAACCTGCTGCTGCTGTCGCCGCTGTGCGTGCTGCTGTTGCCGGGGGCGATCAGCCTGCTGCGGCGGCGCGTGCCCGGCCGCATGTTCAGGATCGTGCTGTGGCTGGTGGCGGTGCAGGCCGTGGCTGCCCTGGTGCTGCACTGGCTGAGCCTGCAGGCGCAGTACAACGTGCAGTGGATCGTGCTGCTGCTGCCGGTCCACGCGGCGCTGGCCTGGGTGCTGGGGCGCCGTCCTCACTTGTCGGAAACGCAGCACTGACGCACGATGGCGGGCATGTCATTGCCCGCCCCACTGCCCGCCCCTGCTGCCGCCTCCGCCGCAGCCAATCCCACCTGCGTCATCAACTGCGTCCACTACGATGACGACGGCAAACGCCACGACATCAGCCTGGATGCCATCAGCGATGTCATCGCCAGCAACAATGGTTTCGTCTGGGTCGGCCTGTACGATCCGAACGAAGATGTACTGCTGAAGCTGCAGGAAGAATTCTGCCTGCACGACCTGGCCGTCGAGGATGCGCGCAACGCGCACCAGCGCCCCAAGGTGGAGGCCTACGGCAACTCGTTGTTCGTGGTGGTGACCACCGCGCAGATGGTTGACGAGCGCATCCAGTACGGCGAGACCCACGCCTTCCTCGGCCCACGGTTCCTGGTGACCGTGCGCCATGGCGCCTCGCTCTCGTACGCACCGGTGCGTGCGCGCGTGGAGCGCGAACCACAGCTGCTGAAAATGGGTCCTTCGTACTGCCTGTACGCCGTGGCCGACTTCGTGGTCGACAATTACCTGCCCATCACCAACCGCTTCCGCGACACCCTGGAACTGCTTGAGAAGGACATCTTTGCCGACAGCTACAAGCGCAGCACGGTGGTGCGCCTGTATGAGCTCAAGCGCGAGTTGAACAAGATGCGGATGGCGGTGGCGCCTCTGCAGGATGTACTGGCACAGCTGCGCCGCTACCAGGGCGAGCTGTTCCCGGACGAAGTGAAGCTGTATATCCGCGACGTGCACGACCACGCGGTACGCATCAGCGATGTCATCGACACGCTGCGCGAGATGCTGGGCACGGCCCTGAGCGTGAACCTGTCACTGGTGACGCTGGCCCAGGGTGAGACGGTGAAGCGGCTGGGTGCATGGGCCGCGCTGCTGGCCGCACCGACGCTGATCACCAGCTGGTATGGCATGAATTTCAGCCACATGCCGGAATTGAACCAGCCGTGGGCCTACCCGCTGATGATTGTCGCTGTCGGTGGCATCTGCATTGGCCTGTACCGGCTGTTCAAGCGGGTGAAGTGGCTGTAGGGCGTATCGACCAACGGTCGATACCCACCGGACCGGTAGGCCACGACCGTTGGTCGTGGCACATGACCTGCCTTGGGTAGTGCCGGCCGCTGGCCGGCAACACGGTCGATACCGACCGGACCGGTAGGCCACGACCGTTGGTCGTGGCACATGACCTGCCTTGGGTAGTGCCGGCCGCTGGTCGGCAACACGGTCGATACCCACCGGACCGGTAGGCCACGACCGTTGGTCGTGGCACATGACCTGCCTTGGGTAGTGCCGGCCGC
>NZ_JBQOIF010000030.1:0-52577 GCF_052665395.1 Stenotrophomonas sp. 3(2025)
CTTCCGCCCATTGGGTCCACGGAAGGGTTCAGCGACCTGCCAGCTGGCGCAGCACGTACTGCAGCAGGCCACCGTGGCGGAAGTACTCCACTTCCTTCGGGGTCAGCAGCATCACCGAGACTTCGAAGGTCTTCTTCGTGCCATCGGCCTTGGTCGCGGTGACCGTGGCGCGCTTGCTGGCGCCGTCCTGCAGGCCGGTGACATCGATCACTTCCGAGCCATCCAGGCCCAGCGACTGTGCGTTTTCGCCGTTGCGGAACTGCAGCGGCAGCACGCCCATGCCGACCAGGTTGGAGCGGTGGATGCGTTCGAAGCTTTCGGCGATGACCGCCTTCACCCCCAGCAGCAGGGTGCCCTTGGCGGCCCAGTCACGCGACGAGCCGGTACCGTATTCCTTGCCGGCCAGCACCACCAGCGGCACCTTGTCGGCCTTGTACTTCATTGCCGCATCGTAGATCGCCAGCTTTTCCGGCTGGCCGCCGTTGCCCGGGTAGTACAGGGTGTTGCCGCCTTCTTCGCCACCGAACATCAGGTTCTTGATGCGGATGTTGGCGAAGGTGCCGCGGACCATCACGTCATCGTTGCCGCGGCGGCTGCCGTAGCTGTTGAAGTCGGCCGGCTGCACGCCGCGCTCCTGCAGGAAGCGGCCCGCCGGCGAATCCTTCTTGATGTTGCCGGCCGGGGAGATGTGGTCGGTGGTGATCGAATCGCCGAACAGGCCCATCACCCGTGCGCCGTGCACATCATCGATGCTGCCGACCTGCATGGTCATGCCATCGAAGTAGGGCGGGTTCTTGATGTAGGTGGACGCATCGCTCCATTCGTACAGGTCACCGTCCGGCGAGGCGATGGTGTTCCAGCGGGTATCGCCCTTGAACACGTCGGCGTAGTTCTGCTTGAACATCTCCGGGCCGACGGTGGCGGCGATGACGTCGCCGATCTCCTTGTTGCTCGGCCAGATGTCGCGCAGGTACACCGGCTGGCCATCGCTGCCGGCGCCCAGCGGTTCGGTGGTCAGGTCGATGTCGGTGGTGCCGGCGATGGCGTAGGCCACCACCAGCGGCGGGCTGGCCAGGTAGTTCATCTTCACTTCGGGGTGCACGCGGCCCTCGAAGTTGCGGTTGCCCGACAGCACCGAGGTCACTACCAGATCACCACTGGCGATGCCGGCGCTGACTTCGGTCGGCAGCGGGCCGGAGTTGCCGATGCAGGTGGTGCAGCCATAGCCCACCACGTAGAAGCCGATCTTCTCCAGCTCGGTGAGAACGCCGGCCTTTTCAAGATAGTCGGTGACCACGCGCGAGCCTGGGCCGAGCGAGGTCTTGACCCACGGCTTGCGGTCCAGCCCCTTGGCGGCCGCGTTGCGGGCCAGCAGGCCGGCACCGATCATCACTGCCGGGTTGGAGGTGTTGGTGCACGAGGTGATGGCGGCGATGACCACCGCACCATCCTTCAGCCGCACCTTCCTGCCGTCCATCTCGATGTCGGCATGGCCCTTGGCCAGCTGCTCGTTGCCCACTGCGGCGCCGCCGCCTTCATTGACGAAGGTGGAGACATCCTCGCTGCGCTTGTCGCGGTTGGCGGTCATGCCGACCAGCGCGTCGCGGTAGTTCTTCTGCACGTCTTCCAGCAGCACGCGGTCCTGCGGGCGTTTGGGGCCGGCCAGCGAGGGCTTCACCGTACCCATGTCCAGTTCCAGCGTGGTGCTGTACTGCGCATGCGGGCTGTTGGCGTCGTGCCACAGGCCCTGCGCCTTGGCGTAGGCTTCGACCAGGGCGATCTGCTCTTCGCTGCGGCCGGACAGGCGCAGGTAGGTCAGCGATTCGTTGTCGATCGGGAAGATGCCGCAGGTGGCGCCGTATTCGGGGGCCATGTTGCCGATGGTCGCGCGGTCGGCCAGTGGCAGATGCTGCAGGCCATCACCGTAGAACTCGACGAACTTGCCGACCACGCCGAGCTTGCGCAGCATCTGGGTGACGGTCAGCACCAGGTCGGTGGCGGTGGCGCCTTCGGGCAGCTTGCCGGTCAGCTTGAAGCCGACCACCTGCGGAATCAGCATCGACGAAGGCTGGCCGAGCATGGCCGCCTCGGCTTCGATGCCGCCCACGCCCCAGCCGAGCACGCCGATGCCGTTGATCATCGTGGTGTGGCTGTCGGTGCCGAACACGGTATCCGGATACGCAACGGCCTTGCCGTCCTTGTCCGCAGTCATCACCACGCGGGCCAGATTTTCCAGGTTCACCTGGTGGACGATGCCGGTGTTGGGCGGCACCACCTTGAAGTTGTCGAAGGCCTTCTGGCCCCAGCGCAGGAAGCCGTAGCGTTCCTGGTTGCGCTGGAATTCAATCTTGCCGTTGAGGTCCAGTGCGTCGGGCTTGCCGAACACATCCACCTGCACCGAGTGGTCGATGACCAGTTCGGAGGGAATCAGCGGATTGATCTGTTCGGGGCGGCCGCCGAGCTTGACCACCGCATCGCGCATCGCGGCCAGGTCGACCACGCAGGGCACGCCGGTGAAGTCCTGCAGGACCACGCGCGCGGGCATGAAGGCGATTTCGGTATCCGGTTCGGCGCTGGGCTGCCAGCGGGCGACGGCCTCGATGTGATCCTTGCCGACGGTGACGCCGCCATCCTCGTGCCGGAGCAGGTTCTCCAGCAGGATCTTCATCGAGTAGGGCAGGTGGGAGATGTCGAAGCGCTGGCCCAGCTTGGGCAGGCTGAAGTAGTCGTAGGTCTTGCCGCCGACGTCCAGCTGGCTGCGGGTGGAGAACGAATCGCTCATGCGGGATGACTCCTCTTGCGGATGGCTTGCAGTGGCCCGCATGGGCGGGCCTGCTTGCGTTTGCCGGTGGCACTCCGGCCCCGGATCCTGCCCAGTATCGGCGATCCAGTGCCCGGCAATGACCCGGCAGGCTTGGAACGCAAGGTTACAGCGGTGTGTGTAGCCTTCGTGTCAGCGTGTGCATCGTTTCTGCGCCGGCCCGCACGCAGACGGGGCGCTCATGGGCGCCCCGTCCAGGAATGCATCGGCTGCAGGACTTACTTGCCGTTGGCGGCATCGATCAGCGGATTGCCGGTCTTGCCGACAGCGTTGCTCTTGGACTTGGCCGTCAGCACGCCCTGCTTGTTGAACTCCAGTACGGTCGCTTCCTGGATGTTCTTGCCGAAGCTCTTGATCTTCACGAAGTCGTAGTACCAGACCTGGGTGTCGCCCAGCTGTTCGCGGCGGCCGGGGGCGCCGAATTTCTCACGGATATTGTCCTGGGTGGTCTTGCCCACCTCCAGGGTGTCCATCTGCTGCTGGGTGATCTCGATGCCGGTGGTGTAGGCGCCGAACGGGTTGGCATGGGCGGAGGTCGTCGAAACGGCCAGCGGGACTGCGAGGATCAGGGCAAGGGCGAGCGCGCGCATGAAACTTCCTTATTTATGGAGCGGATAGGTGCGGTTGGAGCGCCGGGGCGTCCAGCCGGGGCGCAGCAGGGCTGCTGGGCGAGTCTAACCCCCGGCTGCGACTGACGAGAGATCAGGGTCGCATATCGGGAGGTTTGTTCCGGATGCGACGGGTATGTATAATTCATGCATACTTTTTGAGGCGTACCCCATGGAAGCCACCGTTGCTGAACGCGGACAGATCACCCTGCCCAAGGCAGTGCGCGATGCGCTGGGCCTGACCAAGGGCACCTTGCTGAAGGTGGAGCTGGAAGGCAGCCGGATCATCCTGCGCAAGAGCGTGGACGATGCGATCTCCCGCGCCCGTGGAAAGTTCTCGCTGGACGGCTTCGAATCGGCCGACGCGGCCGTGCGCGACCTGCGCGACGAGGAGTAAGCGGTGATGATCGCCGTCGATTCACCGGTACTGGTCGAACTGCTCAGCAACGGCCCGCAGGCCGATGCGGTGGAAGCCTGCCTGCGGCAGAGCCTGGTCGGTGGCCGCGTGGTGGTCTGCGGCGCGACCCTGGCCGAGATCTGTGCGGCGCTGCGCGGCGGCGCCGAGGTGCTGGAAGCGCTGGAGGAAATGGGCGTGCACTTCAACGCGCTGGAAGCCAAATCGGCACTGCGCGCGGGTGAGATGCATCGCCGCCATCGCCAGCGCGGCGGCAGCCATCGCCGTGGCCTGGACGAATTCATGATCGGCGCGCACGCCCTGCTGCAGTGCGATGGCCTGATCACCTGGAACGACACGTTTTATCGCGACTACTTCAAGGGCCTGAAGCTGATCGTGCCGCAAGCCTGAGCCCACTTTTTATTCACCTCACGCATTACCCGGGAGTTGTCATGTTGGAAGCCTACCGCCACCACGTCGCCGAGCGCGCTGCGCTTGGCATCCCGCCCCTGCCGCTGACCGCGCAGCAGACGGCCGATGTCATCGAACTGCTGAAGAACCCGCCGCAGGGCGAGGCCGAGTTCCTGCTCGACCTGCTGACCCACCGCGTGCCGGCCGGCGTCGATGACGCGGCCAAGGTCAAGGCCTCGTACCTGGCTGCGATCGCACTGGGCAGCGAGCAGAACCCGCTGATCAGCCGCGAGCGCGCCGCCGAGCTGCTGGGCACCATGCTGGGCGGCTACAACGTCGCGCCGCTGGTGCAGCTGCTGGACGATGCCGCCATCGGCACCATCGCCGCCAACGGTCTGAAGAAGACCCTGCTGGTGTTCGATGCCTTCCACGACGTGCAGGAAAAGGCCAAGGCCGGCAACGCCAACGCCCAGGCCGTACTGCAGAGCTGGGCCGATGCCGAGTGGTTCACCAGCAACCCGGAAGTGCCGCAGAGCCTGACCGTCACCGTATTCAAGGTGCCGGGCGAAACCAACACCGACGACCTGTCGCCGGCACCGGACGCGACCACCCGCCCGGACATTCCGATGCACGCACTGGCGATGCTGAAGAACAAGCGCGACGACGCGCCGTTCACCCCGGAAGAAGATGGCAAGCGTGGCCCGATCCAGCAGATCCTGTCGCTGAAGGACAAGGGCCATCTGGTCGCCTATGTCGGCGACGTGGTCGGCACCGGTTCCTCGCGCAAGTCGGCCACCAACAGCGTGCTGTGGTGGACCGGCGATGACATTCCGTACATCCCGAACAAGCGCGCCGGTGGCGTCTGCCTGGGTTCGAAGATCGCCCCGATCTTCTACAACACCATGGAAGATGCCGGCGCGCTGCCGATCGAGCTGGACGTGTCGAAGATGGAGCACGGCGATGTGGTCGAGCTGCGTCCGTACGAAGGCAAGGCGCTGAAGAACGGTGAAGTGATCGCCGAGTTCCAGGTCAAGTCCGAAGTGCTGTTCGACGAAGTGCGCGCCGGTGGCCGCATTCCACTGATCATCGGCCGTGGCCTGACCGGCAAGGCGCGTGAAGCGCTGGGCCTGGCCCCGACCGATCTGTTCCGCCTGCCGGTGCAGCCGGCCGACACCGGCAAGGGCTTCTCGCTGGCGCAGAAGATGGTTGGCCGCGCCTGTGGCCTGCCGGAAGGCCAGGGCATGCGCCCGGGCACCTACTGCGAACCGAAGATGACCTCGGTGGGCTCGCAGGACACCACCGGCCCGATGACCCGCGACGAGCTGAAGGACCTGGCCTGCCTGGGCTTCTCGGCCGACCTGGTGATGCAGTCGTTCTGCCACACCGCGGCCTACCCGAAGCCGGTGGACGTCAAGACCCACCACACCCTGCCGGAATTCATCTCCACCCGCGGCGGCATTTCGCTGCGTCCGGGCGACGGCGTGATCCACAGCTGGCTCAACCGCATGCTGCTGCCGGACACCGTCGGCACCGGTGGCGACTCGCACACCCGTTTCCCGGTGGGCATTTCGTTCCCGGCCGGTTCGGGCCTGGTCGCCTTCGCCGCTGCCACCGGCGTGATGCCGCTGGACATGCCGGAGTCGGTGCTGGTGCGCTTCAAGGGCAAGATGCAGCCGGGCGTGACCCTGCGTGACCTGGTCAACGCGATTCCGCTGTACGCGATGAAGTCGGGCCTGCTGACCGTGGCCAAGGCTGGCAAGAAGAACATCTTCTCCGGCCGCATCCTGGAGATCGAAGGCCTGCCGGAGCTGAAGGTCGAACAGGCGTTCGAACTGTCCGATGCCTCGGCCGAGCGTTCGGCGGCCGGCTGCTCGGTGCGCCTGAACAAGGAGCCGATCATCGAGTACCTCACCAGCAACATCACGCTGCTGAAGTGGATGATTGCCGAGGGTTACCAGGATCCGCGCTCGCTGCAGCGCCGTATCGAGAAGATGGAAGCGTGGCTGGCCAACCCGGAGCTGCTGGAGCCGGATGCCGACGCCGAGTACGCCGCCGTCATCGAGATCGACCTGGCCGACATCCACGAGCCGATCGTGGCCTGCCCGAACGACCCGGACGACGTGAAGACCCTGTCCGAAGTCGCTGGCGCCAAGATCGACGAAGTGTTCATCGGTTCGTGCATGACCAACATCGGTCACTTCCGTGCGGCTGCCAAGCTGCTGGAAGGCAAGCGTGACCTGCCGACCCGCCTGTGGGTGGCCCCGCCGACCAAGATGGATGCGTCCGAGCTGACCAAGGAAGGCGTGTACGGCACCTTCGGCGCGACCGGCGCACGCATGGAAATGCCGGGCTGCTCGCTGTGCATGGGCAACCAGGCGCAGATCCGCGAAGGCTCCACCGCGATGTCGACCTCGACCCGCAACTTCCCGAACCGCCTGGGCCGCAACACCAACGTGTACCTGGGTTCGGCGGAACTGGCGGCAATCTGCTCGCGCCTGGGCCGCATCCCGACCAAGGAAGAGTACATGGCCGATATCGGTGTGATCGCCGCCAGCGGCAGCGAGATCTACCGTTACATGAACTTCGACCAGATCGAGGAATACCAGGACGTGGCCAACACGGTCGCTGCCTGAGGGTAGTGCCGGCCGCTGGCCGGCAGCCCGTTGAAACGAAGAACCCCCGGTGAGAGCCGGGGGTTTTTTGTTGTGCCGATGATGCCTGGTAGTGCCGGCCGCTGGCCGCGATTCAGGTCCGTGCGGGGTCAGGCCAGGGCGGCGGCCGTTTCCTCGGTCACCGCTGGCGTGTCCGTCGGCAGCTCCGGGTCCGCGGCCGTTTCCGGCAACGCGCCGTGGTCAGGGAACAGGCGCGGCAGCTCGGCGACGAAGCGGACGATGCAGGCTTCGGCGAACTCACGCGATGCGGCTTTCGCCTTGGCGTAGTCGTCGGCCTGCCATTCCTGCAGCGGAGCAACACGCGCTTCGTCCTGGCAGTGCACTCCCTGGCCGCCACTGGCGCTGCGGAACAGCTTGCGCACCAGCGGGAAGCCGATGGTTACATCGTGGCGCAGCTCATACTGGGTCTCTGCGTCGCTGAGCTTCTGGTACACCAGCGACCACTGACCGGCGCTGGCTTCCACGGTGCGCTCGTCACTGGGAATGGCGCCGGGATGCGCTGCGAAATAGAGCGCCAGCTGCTCGCGGATCATGCCGGGCAACGCGCCGAAGGCCGGGCTGGGAACGGACTGGATGTCCTCGCCGCGCACGTTGTTCTTGCTGAAGCTGTTGCTGGTGCCGATGTCACCCACGCCGGTGACGAACGCCAAGGCAGACAGACCGACCTTGGCTGCGGTGACCGCGGCGGTGTCACCGCGCATCACCAGGCGCAGCACATGGTCGCCCACGCGATTGCCGTTGGGACCGACGCCCAGGCCGGAAGTGACCTTTACCCGTTGCAGGCTGCTGAGATCCAGTGCGGGTGCCACAGCCACTGTGACGTCCCCGGCGGCCGGTCCGGCAACGACCATGGTTGCCGGCGCGTCACCAACGGCATCGACCACGGGGGAGGTGGCCGATGTTTCAGGGGCCGGCATGGCATCCGTTGCCCGATCGGGCGTTGCATCGATCGTGGTCACGGCGGCGGCATCGGGCGCCGGTGCGTGTCCTTCGTCGACGGCGTGGGCCGACGGAGCCAGCAGCAGGCTGGCTGCGAACGCGGCGGTGAGGCAGGTTGGGCGTAATGCCACGGTGGTACTCCTTGGGGAAACGTGACGGGTGCGCGCGCTGCAACTCACTGCGCCGCGAATTCCTTGATCGGGATGGCCTTGCAGTGGGTCATGGCGGTGGCGAGGTCGACCTGGGCGCCTGCTGCGGCGCTGTGCGACGGAGTGACTGCGGCAGCCTCCAGCCACAGACTGGGCAGCGCCTGTGGCGATTCCAGCACCCGGTTCCAGAGCGCGTCGCGCAGTGGGCTGCTGTAGGTGCTGCCGGGCGTCACGATGCACAACCGCGTACCGGGGGTGCTGCTGGCCTGCTGCAGCACCTGCTGCAGTGCGGCGTTGGCGTTGGCGTTGTCGCTCAGCTGCTGGGGCGCACTGTTCTGCGTGGTGTCCTGGATCTGCAGCTTGCCCGGGGTGAACAGCAGGACCTGCATGTCCTGGCGCGGTTCGATGCGCACCGGCGCGCGGGTGCCCTCGCAGATCGTGGGGGTTGGCCGCGCCTGCTGCGGTGTCACGCTGCCATCGGTATGCACCTGGCGGATATGCAGCCGACAGATCTTGTCGGCCACTTCAAATTCCACCTCGTAATCCTGGCCGGGCCTGGCCACGAACTGACCCGACAGCTTGCCGTCGCAGTACACGCGACTGCTTGCGTCGAAGCGTGCCTCGAAGATCAGCGGCTTGCCACCGGGTACTTCGTATTCCTGGTAGCTGAGCGTGGAAAACCGCTCGTTCTCTTTGCTGCGCAGGGTTTCCGTAACGGGGATGCCGAGCACGCCCTTGTCGCCGGCGTTGTTGTACTTGACGTCGATCCTGTCGCGGTAGTCTTCGCGGCAGGCGGCATCGGTGTACAGGGTGGTGGTGCGCCCCAGGGCGGCGTAGACGCGCACCCGTGCCGGGGGAGCGGCGCCGTCAGCATAGGCGCTGACATCTTCAGCGGCCAACGGGCGCGGGTACATCGCGGGGATCCTCTTGACCAACTTCTCGATGCATTTCATCGTGATCATCTGCGCGGCCGCCTTGAGCCGCGCGTAATCATCGGCTTGCCACGCTTCCAGGGTTGCGCGGTTGTCGCTGTCATTGCAGCTGATGATTTCCGCCAGCGTACCGTCGGCACGCCGCTGCTCGATGGTGCTGGAGTGGTTGAGGCGGTAGAGCGGATCCTTGCGTGTGTTGCCCTGGTGCACCAGCGCCCACGTGTCTGCACTGAAGCGCAGGATACTGGTCTGCGCGGGCAGCGCGTCGGGTGCATAGCGGAAGTAGCCGCCCACCAGCGCCTTGGCCACGTTTGGCATCAGCGTGATGGCGGGACTGGCTTGTCCTTCGATGATGCTGCCGGGCAGATTGTTACGCTGGAAGTAGTCCGGCTCGTTGCCGCTGAAGAGAAGCGCGAGCCCCTTCGGCGTGAGCGCCTCACTGTCATCGGGAGTGACGATGCGCAGCGCCACGTCGGGTGCGTGCATGCGCTTCAGCGCGCCGGCCGGACCGCTCTGGATCTGTACCCGATCAGTCCAGGGGGCAGGGTGGTCGGTGGTGGTAGCGGTGTCGGTGGCAGCGGCGGGTGTTGGGTGGGGCGATGCTGGTTGTGCGGCAGACGTGGCCGCCAGCGGGGCCAGCAGCGCGGCAGCCAGCAGCGAGGTTCGGGTGGGGAAGCGGCGCTGGGCCATGGTATAGCTCCTTGAAAAGCGAAAAAGCTGACCCCTCCGGGGCCGGCGTTTGAAAGACGGGATGAGGCGCTGCGGCGCTGTGGTCGGTCAGCCGCGGGCCATCGCCAGCAGTCGTTCGGCAATGCGCTCCAGCGGCACCTGTTCCTCGGCAGCGCCGAGCTTGAAGGCCGCGCCGGGCATGCCCCAGACCACGCTGGTCGCCTCGTCCTGCACCAGCGTCGGCGCGCCGGCCTGGCGCATTTCCAGCAGGCCGCGTGCGCCGTCGTCGCCCATGCCGGTGAGGATCGCGCCGATGGCATTGCCGCCCGCGCTCTGTGCCACCGAGCGGAACAGCACGTCCACCGCCGGCTTGTGCCGGTTCACCGCAGGACCATCGTCGACACGGCAGCGCCAGCGCGCACCGTCGCGGATGATCCGCAGGTGCTTGCCGCCCGGAGGGAGGTAGGCGTGGCCGGGCAATACCGCTTCACCGTCGCTGGCTTCGCGAACGGCCATCGCCGAGTGACGGTCCAGTCGTTCGGCGAAGGCGGTGCTGAAGCTGGCGGGCAGGTGCTGGGTCATCACCACGGCCGGACCGTCGGCGGGCATGCCTTCCAGCACCACGCGCAATGCTTCGGTACCGCCAGCCGACGAGCCGATGGCGATCAGGCGGTCGGTGGTGCGGAACTGCGTTGCTGCCGGGCGCGCGGCAGGTGCTGTGTCCAGCGTGAGTTTCGGCGTGGCCACGCGTACCAGCGGGCGCACCCGGGAACGCGCAGCCATCTTTACCTTGGCGATGATTTCATCGGCATAGCTCTGCAGGCCGCGGGCCACGTCGAGCTTGGGCTTGGACACGAAGTCCACCGCGCCCAGGCCCAGTGCCTGCAGGGTGGTATCGGCGCCGCGTTCGGTCAGCGAGGAGATCATCACCACCGGCAGCGGGTGCAGGCGCATCAGGTTTTCCAGGAACGCCAGGCCATCCATGCGTGGCATTTCCACGTCCAGGGTGATCACGTCCGGGGCCAGGCGCTTGATCTTCTCGCGGGCCAGCAGCGGGTCGGCGGCGGTGCCGACCACGTCGATGGCCGGATCGCTGGACAGGATCTCGGTAAGCATCTGCCGCACGACGGCGGAGTCGTCGACGATCAGGACCCGGCAGGGGGCGTTGCCGGTCAGGGTCATTCGAACAGCTCCACGCCACCGGTGACCGGGGCCTTGGACAGGCGTGCGCGCACGGCCGATTCGGTCGCGGCGACTTCGGCTTCGTGGGCGTGTGGCAGGCGCTGCACCACCACGCGGCCGGTATCGGCGAAGAACCAGATCTTGCGCGGATGGATGCCGCACAGGTCCTCGGCGAGGATCGGGATGTGTTCGGCCTGCAGGTACTGGCGCACGAACTCGGCGTTGCGGGTGCCTACCGGATTGCTGGTGAAACCCTTCAGCACGTTGGCGCCGCCGAACACCTTCGCCTCGATGCGCTTGCGGTGGGCGCCGCGCTTGAGCATGTCGTTGATCAGCAGTTCCATCGCATAGCTGCCATAACGTGCGGGCGCGCCGTCGCCGGCGTTGCCTTCGGGCAGCAGAAAGTGGTTCATGCCGCCGATCTTCAGTACCGGGTCGCGCAGGCAAGCCGCCACGCAGGAGCCCAGCGTAGTGGTCAGCGCGGTGGTGTCATCCACCACCAGGTACTGGGTTGGCAGCAGCTTGGCGGCGATGGTCTTGAAGCGTGCGTCCTGGTAGCGCATCACATCGTCGGTACGCAGTGATGCGTTCATGCGCCGGCCTTTGCCGCACGACGGTACAGGGTACGGCCGCAGGGCTGGATCAGGTCGGCCGCGTGCAGGTAGTTCTCCGAGTGGCCGGTATAGAGCAGGCCGTCGTCGGCCAGGTGGTTGACCAGGCGGCCAAGAATCGCGCGCTGGGTCGGCTTGTCGAAGTAGATCATCACGTTGCGGCAGAACAGCGCATCGAACGGGCCGCCGACGTCGTAACGCGGTGCCAGCAGATTCAACGGGCGGAATTCGATCAGTTCGCGCAGCGCCGGCAGCACGCGGCACTGGCCTTCGTTGGGGCCACTGCCACGCTGGAAATAGCGGCGACGCAGGTCCGGGTCGAGGCCGGCGACACGGTCGATGTTGTAGACGCCGCGCCCGGCGGTGGCCAGCACCTGGGTGTCGACGTCGGTGGCGACGATGCGTACCGGCGGCTTCAGGGTGCCGAACGCTTCGCAGGCGGTGATCGCCATCGAGTAGGGCTCTTCGCCGGTGGAGGCGGCGCACGACCACAACAGCAGCGGACCGCGCCCGTTGCGCTGCTGCAGCTCTTCGCGCAGCTTGTCGAAATGGTGCGGCTCGCGGAAGAACGCAGTGAGGTTGGTGGTCAGCGCATTGGTGAATGCCTGCCACTCGTCACCATCACCCTGTTCCAGGTGGTCCAGGTACTGCTGGAAGCTGCGCATACCCAGCGTACGCAGGCGGCGCGACAGGCGTCCGTACACCATGTCGCGCTTGGCCGGGGCGAGGGCGATGCCCACGCGCTGGTAGATCAGGTCGCAGACGCGGCGGAAATCACGGTCGGCGAATTCGAATTCGCGCGTACCGCTGACGATGGGGGTAGGGCTCTGCACGGGTGACGTGTCCATCGGCGGGGCGGCGGCCGGAGCCGCCGCGAGGATCAGAATTCCTGCCAGTCGCCGTCGTTGGAGACGACGGTGCTGGAGTGGGTACGGCGGATCGGTGCCGGCGTCGACAGCGGTCGCGAAGGCGCAGGGCTGGCAGCCTTCGGCGCGACCTTGGCGGTCACCGCCTTCACTGCGACAGCGACCTGGTTGTCGAGGCGGAAGATCGCCACGGCGTCGGCCAGCTGTGCGGCCTGGTCTTCCATCGCCCGCGCGGCGGCGGTGGCTTCTTCCACCAGCGCGGCGTTCTGCTGGGTGGTTTCGTCCATCTGCACCACGGTCTGGTTGACCTGCTCGATGCCGGCGGACTGCTCCTGCGAGGCGGCGGAGATCTCGGCCATGATGTCGGTCACGCGCTGCACCGAGGCGACGATCTCGCCCATGGTGCTGCCGGCCTGGTGGACCAGGCTGGAACCCTCGGCGACCTTGCCGACCGAGTCGTCGATCAGGCCCTTGATTTCCTTGGCGGCGGCGGCCGAGCGCTGGGCAAGGGTACGCACTTCGCTGGCGACCACGGCAAAGCCACGGCCCTGTTCGCCGGCACGGGCTGCTTCCACCGCGGCGTTCAGCGCCAGGATGTTGGTCTGGAAGGCAATGCCATCGATGACCGAGATGATCTCGGCGATCTTCTTCGAGGACGCTTCGATGGCCGACATGGTGGTGACCACCTGGCCGACCACGCTGCCGCCCTGCGAGGCCACGCCATGCGCGCCGATGGCGAGCTGGTTGGCCTGGCGTGCATGCTCGGCGTTCTGGCGCACGGTGGAGGTCAGTTCCTCCATCGAAGCGGCGGTTTCTTCCAGATTGGCGGCCTGCTGTTCGGTACGGCGCGACAGGTCGCTGTTGCCCGAGGCGATTTCGCCGGCCGACAGGGTGATGCTGGAGGCACTGGCCTGGATCTGGCCGACGATCTGGGTCAGCTGGCTGACCGTGGCGTTTGCATCGTCGCGCATGCGGGCGAACACGCCCTGGTAGTCACCGTGCATGCGCGCCGTCAGGTCGCCGTCGGCAATGGACGACAGCAGCTGCGAGAGCTTGCCGAGGTTGTCATCGCTGACTGCCATCATGGCATTGAGGTTCTCCAGCATGGTGCGGAAATCGTGATCGAAGTGCTGTGCGTCGCCGCGCTGGCTGAAGTCGCCCGCGGCGGCGGCACTGGCCAGGCGCTTGATCTCGGCGTTGATGCGGCCGAGGTTGGCCTTGACCGTGTCGACGGTGGTGGTCATCGCCGCCTTTTCGCCCGGATAGCGCGCGATGTCGCTGCTGAGGTCGCCCACGGCGTACTGCTGCACGACGTTCAGTACATCGTGCAGGGTCTGCACGTGGCTGCCGACCAGGACGTTGGTTTCCTGCACCATCAGTCCGTACTCACCGGGGAAGCTGCTGGCGTCGATGCGGTAGCTGAGTTCACCGCCATCGTGACGGCGCGCCATCTCGCGCTGGCCGCTGATGACCGCGTGCAGCTGCTGCTGCATGCGCGACATGGCTTCGAGCAGGCGACCGGTTTCGTCATGCGGCTGGGGGCCGATGTGGCTGTCCAGCTTGCCGCCGGCGATGCCTTCGGCCACGGCGGTGGCCAGCTTCAGTGGGCGTGCGATGCGGTTGCCGATGACCCAGCTCAATGCCAGCACGATCAGCACCAGCACGCCGCCGGCCAGGGTCATGATGGCGGTGAAGGCCAGTGCCTGCTGCTGCACGTCATCCATGTACACGCCGCTGCTGACCACCCAGTTCCAGGGCTTGAACAGGCCAGCGTAGGCGACCTTTTCGACTTCCCCCTTCTCGCCGGGCTTGGCCCAGCGATAGGCGACGAAACCGCCGCCGGCCTTGGCTGCTTCGATCTGGTCGTAGTAGATGCGGATGCCATCGCCGGTACGGAAATCCTTCATGTCCTTGCCTACCAGATCCTTGCGGAACGGGTGCATGAGCACGTGATAGCCGGTGTCGTAGATGTTGTAGTAATAGGTATCGTTGTGCGCGCGCATGACTTCCAGCGCCTGCAGCGCGGCAGCCTTGGCCGCTTCTTCGCTGAGCTCGCCGGTTCCGGCCAGGCGATGGTAGTGGTCGAGGATGCCGTAGCTCAGTTCGACCTGGGTCTTCAGCGAAGACTTGCGGGTATCGGTCAGGTCCAGGTACTGCATGCGGGCAGCGATCACCGAGAGCGCGATCACGCCGAGTGCGATCAGCAGCGTGAGCAGATTGAGCTTGCGTCGGACGGAGAGATTGCTGAAGTAGTGTTGCCAGCGATGCAGGAGATTCATCGAGCAGTACCCGGGTGGTGGTGGGTGGAGGCGCCGGTGCTGATCGGGAGCAGCGGTGACATGACCGTTATCGGCCGCGGGGGCGGGGGATTGAGGTGGGCTGTTCGAACGTATTCAGGTTCGTTTGCAGCGGCGGCTGCGGCGCTGCCTGCGGCAGGCTTTTGGAGCGAGAGCAACAGCAACTGCGGATGGTCGGCTCTGCAATGTTGAGGGGGAGCCGTGCGGGGATGGGCTGGCGGGACACGCCGTAAACCCATCCATGGGGGCTCGATGGCGCCATCCATGGCGCCAACGGTCCCGCCAGCCCATCCCCGCACGACTCATCTGGCGTCCCGGTGTCGGACGGCAAGTGCGTTGAGTTTCCAATTGGAAAGAGGGGTCAGATCCGTTTTCCTACGGAAAACGGATCTGACCCCGAAGCACTGCGCCATTGGCTGGACAACACCTGGCGAGGCCGCAAAGGAAAACGCCCCAGCGCAGGGCCGGGGCGTTTTCGTGCCTCAGGTCAGGCAGGAATCAGAATTCCTGCCAGTCTCCATCAGCCAGTTCGGTGGCCATGGATCGGCCGCCGGTGCTGCGGCGGGCTGGCGCTGCGGCCGCTGCCGGACCCGGGGCTGCCGGTGCCGGCGCGCGTGGTGCCGGTGCGCGCGTGGCGACCACGGCTTCGGCTTCGTCGACCACGAAGATCGAGACCGCCTCGCTGAGGTGGCCCGCCTGTTCTTCCATCGCACGTGCGGCGGCGGTGGCTTCTTCCACCAGCGCGGCGTTCTGCTGGGTGGTTTCGTCCATCTGCACCACGGTCTGGTTGACCTGCTCGATGCCGGCCGACTGTTCCTGCGAGGCAGCGGAGATCTCGGCCATGATGTCGGTCACGCGCTGCACCGAGGCAACGATCTCGCCCATGGTGGCCCCGGCCTTGTGCACCAGTGCCGAGCCGTCGTTGACCTTGCCGACCGAGTCGTCGATCAGGCCCTTGATCTCCTTGGCGGCAGCGGCCGAGCGCTGGGCGAGGGTGCGCACTTCACTGGCGACCACGGCGAAGCCGCGGCCCTGTTCGCCGGCACGGGCTGCTTCCACCGCGGCGTTCAGCGCCAGGATGTTGGTCTGGAAGGCAATGCCGTCGATCACCGAGATGATTTCCGCGATCTTCTTCGACGAGGCCTGGATGGCCGACATGGTGGTGACCACCTGGCCGACGACTTCGCCACCCTGCGACGCCACGCCGTGCGCGCCGATGGCGAGCTGGTTGGCCTGGCGGGCGTGCTCGGCGTTCTGGCGCACGGTGGAGGTCAGTTCTTCCATCGAGGCGGCGGTTTCTTCCAGGTTCGCGGCCTGCTGTTCGGTGCGGCGCGACAGGTCGCTGTTGCCGGAGGCGATTTCACCGGCGGCCGAGCTGATCGCACGGCTGGACTGCTTGATGCGGGTGACGATCTCGCTCAGCTGCGCGGCGGTGGCATTGGCATCGTCGCGCATGCGGGCGAACACGCCCTGGTAGTCGCCGTGCATGCGCACGGTCAGGTCACCCTGCGACAGTGCGGCGAGCAGGCCGGAGATCTGTTCGATGCTGCCCGAGTTGGCGTCCAGCAGGCCGTTGATCTGGTGGGCCAGCTGCAGGAAGAAGCCTTCCTTGTCGTTGGCATCGATGCGGCCGGACAGGTCGCCGGCAGCGGCCTGGGCGATCACCCGTGCCACTTCCGCCTCGACCTGCGCTTCCTGGGTGCGGTCGCGCCATTCCACCACGTAGCCGACGGTGTCGCCGTCTTCGTTGCGGATGGTCGACACGACCTGGGCGAACTGGGCATCGCCATACTGCATCGGGCGGCGGGCAACGCCATGCTGCTTGAGGTTGGCCAGCAGGGTGTTGTCCATCTCGCCGCGGTGTTCAAGCACGGTGACCGGCTTGCCGACCAGTGAGGCGTGGACGTCGAAGTCGGGCAGGTCGCGGCGCAGCTCGTCCTGGTACTGGGCCAGGGTCTGCTGCAGGGCGCGGTTGCTGTAGACGATGGTGTTGTTGGGGTCGGTCAGGTAGACGCCGGTCGAGCTGTAATCCAGCGCGGTGCGGATGCGCAGGTTCTCGCGGGCGATGGCCTGGTCGGTTTCGGTGCGCTCGCGCAGGTCGCGCTGCATGCGCTGCATGGCCTGCATCAGTTCGCCCACTTCGTCCTGGCGGCTGACGTCGATATGGCCATCAAGCTTGCCACCGGCGACGTCGTTGGCCACCGAGACAGCGCCACGCACGCTGCCGACCAGGGCACGGGCGAACAGCCACACCAGCACCAGGCCGAGCGCGGCGCCGCCGAGCAGGGCGATGACGGTCAGCACGGCCGAGGCGGAATAGGTGGAGGCGGCTTCGTCGCGCGAGGCGCGGGCGAGGCGGTTGTCTTCGGCGATCAGCGCTTCAAGCGCGGCGCCGGCCTTGCGGTGTTTGGTGCGGGTTTCGCCGACGAAGGTGTCGATCGCATCGTCGGGCAGGTCCAGCTCCAGCATTTCGGTGACGCTGTCATAGGAGGCCAGCGCGTCCTTCCAGTCCTTGGCGAAGGTGTCGAACAGCTTCTTCTGCTGTGCGTTGTCGACCAGCTTCGGATAGTCCTTGATCGACTTGTCCATGCTGGTGCGCAGTTCGACGGCCTGCTTGCGGGCGTCGGCCTTGACGTCGTCGCTGGCGCGGATCAGCTGCTGGTAGGCGCTGTTGCGGTACTCGCCGAGCATGCCGCGCATCTCGCCGGCCATGCGGATGCTCTCCATGCGTGAACCAGCCAGTTCGGTGGTCACGTTGTTCAGCGAATGCAGGCCACGGTAGGCGACGATGCCCTGCAGCAGCATCACCAGCAAGAGGACACCGAAGGTCAGCATGAGCTTCGGCATCAGTTTCAGGTTGTTGATCCACGGCATGGGCGTTGCGATCTCCTAAGGCAGACGCGGCCGGGCGCGGGGCCCGGTTGCAACAGCCACGCCGGCACGCTGGCCGGCGCGGTCTGACGGACAGCGGATTACTTGATGTTGGCCAGCTTCAGGCTGGACGGCGAGCTGACTTCGATTTCCGCGCGCGAGGCGTCGCGCTGGATCTTGCCGATCACGCACACGGTCTTGCCTTCCAGGGTTTCCAGCGGGAAGGAGAACTTGCCGCGGTTCTCGCCGGCGATGCGTGCCGAGAAGGTGTGGCGCGGGAAGGCGCCGCCCATGTACAGGAAGGTCGGCTGGCCTTCGGAACCTTCTGCGAAGCGGGCCTTTTCGACCTTGCCGCAGACCATGCCGTCCTTGCCGACGGCGCGCGGTGCCATCTCCGGCGGAATCATCTCGGCCGACTGCGCGAAGGCGGAGGAAGCGGTGGTGGCCAGGACGGCAGCCGAAACGAACGCAAGCAGGGACTTCATCGGGGTGATTCTCCGGGGATGGTGATGGTGGATCCGGCCTTGGCGCGTTCCTGCGCGACCGGCTTCTGTCCCCCTATCGGCGTGGATGAGGGGAACTGAAGGGCTGCGTAACAGAAACGTGAAAAAGGTCCGTTTGCTCAGGCGGCAGCGTCTTCGACGACGTTGGTCTGGCCCATGTCGGCGCTGTCCAGCAGGGTTTCGATATCCAGCAGGATCAGCATGCGGTCGTCGTGGGTGCCGATGCCGGAGATGAAGCGGGTGTCGACGGCCGCGCCGAATTCCGGGGTCGGGCGGATCTGCTCGGCCGACAGCGGGATCACGTCGGAGACGCTGTCGACCACAATGCCGACCACGCGGTCTTCCACGTTGAGCACGATCATCACGGTGAAGGCGTCGTAGCGGGCGTCTTCCAGGCGCAGCTTCAGGCGCAGGTCGATCACCGGCACGATGGTGCCGCGCAGGTTGATCACGCCCTTGATGTAGTCCGGGGCATCGGGGACGCGGGTGACGGCGTCGTAGCCGCGGATTTCCTGCACCTTGAGGATGTCCACGCCGTAGTGCTCGGCGCCGAGGGTGAAGCTGAGGAATTCGCCATCGGCGCCGGCGGCGGAGCTGTTCTTGTCGTTCATCGAGGGGTCCTGGTTCTGCCGGAAGTGCCGGTGTCAGGCTCGATATCGGCCCCTGGGTGGGGGACTTTAGGCATCTGGTAGTGCCGGCCGCTGGCCGGCAGTTCCTGCATCCACGCATGGCGTGGGTCTACTGGCTCCTGCGTCCACGCATGGCGTGGATCTGCTGGCACCGGTATCCACGCGGTTTCGAGGTTGCCGGCCAGCGGCCGGCACTACCCAACGTGGGGGTGTCAGAGCTCGCCGTTGCGGCGTGCCTTGCGCTGGCGGTCGATGCGGAAGATGTAGCGCTGGATGGCGCTGTCGCCGCCGCGCGGCAGGTCGTCGAAGCGCATGCCGACGCGCTTGACCTCGGTGCCGTTGGGCAGGCGTTGCGGCAGCAGGTTGCAGACCACCAGTTCGATCTGCAGGTCCGGGCCATCGGGCATCGACAGCTGCGCCCGGTAGCGCTGCTGCAGGCTGAAGATGGCGCAGTCGGTGGGCACGGTCACCGCCAGGCCGCCGCCACTGATGTCCACCACCCGCATCGACAAGGCTTCGGCGCGGGCCTCGCCCGCTGGCAGCAGCAATTGCGGTGAGTCGGTGATGGGGGTCTCCAGCCGGTACAGTTCGCGCCGCTGCAGGTGCACCAGTTCATCGGGCAGCGGTGCGCGGAACGCCACATGGCCCTCGTTGTCCACGCGCTGCAGGTCATGCAGGCGGAAACGCACCAGTACCCGTTCCAGCTGGGCGAAGCAGAGCAGGTGGTCGGACTGTTCGGCGGCGCGGTTGGAGGCCTCCTGCGGGCTGCCATCGAGCAGCAGGAAATCCTCGTCGTCGTCCAGTTCCAGCAGGGCGGTGGGGAAGGATCGATCGCGGCCGTCGATATGGGCGTTGATCAGTGATCGCTGGTCGATCAGTGAACGCAGCAGCTGCCTCACCTGGCGGGGGTTGCGGACCAGAAAGCGATCATCCGCGGCGTCGGCCGCATGGACTTCGGGCAGTGCAGTGTCGTGGCCGTCGGACATGGAATCTGTGGTCAGGGGCGGGCGCCGACGCGTGTGGGCGCGTGGCTCGAAAGAGGTATCGGCTGCGTTGCGGATTTATGTAGCACCGAACGCACTCGTTTGCTCCGTTGTGCCATGCCCGCGGCGGTCGGGCAAGCGTGGTGCCCGGGCCGGGCATGGCCCGGCGCTGCCTTTCCGCTGACGGGGTGGCGCGCGGCCACCCCGATGCTGCGATCAGAACTCCTGCCAGTCGCCGTCACCGGCCAGGGCCGGCTGCGCAACGGGCTTGCGCACGCGCGCAGGTGCGGCGATGGATGCGGGCGCCGCCTTGCGCGGAGCACTGCTGGCCACGGCCACGGCCATGGCTGCGCGCGGTAGCGCATTGCCCGCGCTCGGTGCGGCCAGGCGGAAGCGTGCGACGGCCTCGCCCAGCTGTGCGGCCTGGTCTTCCATCGCCCGCGCGGCGGCGGTGGCTTCTTCCACCAGCGCGGCGTTCTGCTGGGTGGTTTCGTCCATCTGCACCACGGTCTGGTTGACCTGCTCGATGCCGGCCGACTGTTCCTGCGAGGCGGCGGAGATCTCGGCCATGATGTCGGTCACGCGCTGCACCGACGCGACGATCTCGCCCATGGTGCTGCCGGCCTGGTGGACCAGGCTGGAACCCTCGGCGACCTTGCCGACCGATTCGTCGATCAGCCCCTTGATCTCCTTGGCGGCGGCGGCCGAGCGCTGGGCGAGGGTACGCACTTCGCTGGCGACCACGGCAAAGCCACGGCCCTGTTCGCCTGCACGGGCCGCTTCCACTGCGGCATTCAGCGCCAGGATGTTGGTCTGGAAGGCGATGCCGTCGATGACCGAGATGATCTCGGCGATCTTCTTCGAGGACGCTTCGATGGCCGACATGGTGGTGACCACCTGGCCGACCACTTCGCCGCCCTGCGAGGCCACGCCGTGCGCGCCGATGGCGAGCTGGTTGGCCTGGCGGGCGTGCTCGGCATTCTGGCGCACGGTGGAGGTCAGTTCCTCCATCGAGGCGGCGGTTTCTTCCAGATTGGCGGCCTGCTGTTCGGTACGGCGCGACAGGTCACTGTTGCCCGAGGCGATTTCGCCCGAGGCCAGGGTGATGCTCGAGGTGCTGGCCTGGATCTGGCTGACGATCTGGGTCAACTGTGCGACGGTGGTGTTGGCATCGTCACGCATGCGGGCGAACACGCCGTGGAACTGGCCGTCCATGCGTGCGGTCAGGTCGCCCGCGGCGATGGACTGCAGCAGCTGCGAGAGCTGGCCAAGATTGCCGTCGGCGACCTCCATCATGCTGTTGAGCTGCTCGATCATCAAGCGGAAATCGTGATTGAAGCGCTGCGCATCGCCGCGCTGGCTGAAGTCGCCGGCGGCGGCGGCCGATGCCAGCTGCTGGATCTGCGTGTTGATGGCCAGCAGGCTGGCCTTGGCAGCATCCATCGATTCGTGCAGGATCGCGCGGCTGCCCGGCAACCGGCGCGCATCGGGGGCGAGGTTGCCGGTGGCGTACTGGTTGAGCACATCGATGGCATCACGGATTGCATCGAGGTGTTCGAAGATCACCGTGTTGATGCCGCCGGCGAGCTGGCCATAGACACCCGGGAAGTCTTCCGGAATGCGGTGGCTGATATCGGGACCGGCATGCATCTGTGCCATCAGCTGGGTCTGCTCGGAGAAGCGACGCAGCATCGCGGTCATCTCCGCGGTGGCCGCCAGCATGCGACCCGCCTCATCCTTGCCGGTGGCCTGGGTAGTGACGCTGAGATCGCCGCGGGCGACGGCCTGGATGGCCTGCACGGCCTTGCCCAGCGGGCCGACCACGGCGCGCGAGATGACCACGGCCAGGGTGGCGGCAACCACGACCAGCAGCACGATGGCGGCGATGATGGCCAGCATGCTGTTGCGGTGGGTCGCATTGGCGGCGTCGATCTTGCCCTGCATGAGCGAGCTGCTGTAAGCGCCCAGTGTCTTGAGGTCCTCGAAGGCCTTGCGGCGCAGCGGGCGCGACTGTTCGTCGGAGATCTGCCGGGCCAATTCGCCATCACCGGCGGTGGCCGCTTCGCGCAGCTTGGTGTTGGCTGCGAAGTAGCCATCGATGTCGGCCTGCACGGACTGGTACAGCGCACGCTCCTTGGCCCCGGCCGGCAGGGCGGCGTAGGCGGCCAGCTGCTGGCGCACCACCGTGGCGGTGTCGTTCATGCGCTTGTTGTAGTCGGCCACCTTCTCCGGCTGGTCCAGCATGCTGATCTGGGCCAGTTCGTAGGTACGGAACTCACCGAGCTGCGAGCGCACTTCGCCGAGGTACTGCACCGACGGAATATCGTTGGAGGCCATCGCGCTGAGCTGCGCGTTGGCTTCGGACAGGCGGACCAGGGCGAACGCACCCAGCACGACGGTCATCAGGGTGGTCAGGGTGAATCCCACAGCCAGCTTGCGGGCGATGGGCAGATCGTGGAACCACTTCATGCAGGGTGCTCCAGGGTGGGCAGAATACCGGCGGCGGCGCCGCGGGCAAAAGGTCGTTGCAGGAGGGAACGGTGGTGCCGGGTGAAGGATCGGTGACTGCCGTCAACCCGAGATAGCGGCGCAGCTGCGCCGTACTTTATGGACCGATGTCACATTCGCTGGCGTAGGGGAAACCAACGGAAAGCAAGCAGTGGCGGGGCTTTCGCAGTAACGGCGTGGTTTCAGGCGAAACCATGCGCTCGATCAGGTTCACGACGCAGGACGACGGAGTTCACAGTTGTGGGCGCCGCCGCGTTGCGCGTGGGTACGAATGCTGCCGGCGCCCGCGCGCAAACGAAAACCGCCGCCCCGGAGGGCGGCGGTCAGGTACAACGTGTAGCGCAGATCAGGCGGCCTGCGGCACCCGCAGCGAGCGCACCAGGCCGCCGATGTCGACGATCAGGGCGACGCGACCATCGCCGAGGATGGTGGCACCGGAAACCCCACCGATACGGCGGTAGTTGTTCTCGATGTTCTTCACCACGACCTGCTGCTGGCCGACCAGTTCGTCCACTTCCAGCGCGATCTTCTGGCCATCGCCTTCAACCACCACCACCAGCGATTCACTGCCGGGTGCGCGCTGGCCATAGCCGTAGTACTCGCTCAGCGACAGGATCGGCAGGTATTCGCCACGCACGCGCAGCACGCGGCCTTCGCCGGCCATGCTGCGGATGTCGTCGGGCTGCGGCTGCAGTGCTTCAAGCACGTAGGCCAGCGGCAGGATCAGGGTTTCGCCGGCCACCGCCACGGTCATGCCGTCGAGGATGGCCAGGGTCAACGGCAGCCGGATCAGCGTACGCGTGCCGGTGCCGAGGCCACTTTCAATCTGCACCTCGCCACCGAGCGCCTGGATGTTGCGGCGGACCACGTCCATGCCCACGCCACGACCGGAGAGGTCGGTGACCGCATCGGCGGTGGAGAAGCCGGGCTGGAAGATCAGGTCCCAGACCTGCGAGTCGGTGGGGTTGTCCGGTACGGCCAGGCCGCGTTCCTGCGCCTTGGCCAGGATCTTCTCGCGGTTCAGGCCGCGGCCATCGTCGCTGACTTCGATGACGATGTGGCCGCCCTGGTGCGAGGCCGCCAGGGTGATCGTGCCGGTCTCGTCCTTGCCAGCATCGCGACGCACGTCGGGCATTTCCAGGCCGTGGTCGATGGAGTTGCGGACCAGATGCACCAGCGGATCGGCAATCTTCTCGATCAGGCCCTTGTCCAGCTCGGTGCCTTCGCCGATGGTGCGCAGGCGGACGTGCTTGCCCAGGCGGCCGGACAGGTCGCGGACCAGGCGCGGGAAGCGGCGGAACACTGCGTCGACCGGCAGCATGCGCACGCCGATCACGGCCTCCTGCAGGTCGCGGGTATTGCGTTCAAGCAGGTCCAGGCCGGCGAACAGGCTCTCGGCATGCACAGGGTCCAGTGCGTGCGAGACCTGCTTGAGCATGGCCTGGGTGATGACCAGCTCACCGACCAGGTTGATCAGTGCATCGACCTTGTCGACGCTGACACGGATGGAGGTTTCTGCTTCCTGGCTGGCGCCGGTACTGGCCGTCGGTGCGGCAGCGGCGGGCGCAGGGGCAGCGACCGGCGCGGCGGCCGGTGCCTGGGTGGCCAGGCTTGGCGGTGCGGCCGGACGGATGTCCAATTCGCAGTCGTCCAGCACCCAGGCGAAGGTATCTTCGATCTTGCTGCGCGGCACCTTGCCGACCAGGCCCAGGTCCCACGCCAGGTGGGCTTCGAGCGGGTCGAGCTGGGCGAAGCCGGGCAGGCGATCCATGCGCGCGGCCACCTGCAGCGAACCCAGGTGTTCCAGTTCGCGGATGATGCGCAACGGGTCGTTGCCACTCATGAACAGTGACGGTGCCGGGGTGAAGCCGATCTGCCAGGCTTCCGGCGTGTCGTCCACCTTGCTGGCGGCAGCGGGTGCAGCGGCGGCGGGCGCCTGTCCGGACAGCACCGCTTCCAGGCGCGCCTTCACCGCAGCAACCGCTGCAGGATCGGCGGGCTGGCCATGCTCGGCCTCGCGCAACAGGGCGCGCAGTACGTCCACCGACGAAAGCATCGCATCGACGGCGTTGCCTTCCAGTGCGCGCTTGCCGGCCCGCAGCTCATCGAGCAGCGTCTCCAGCACGTGGGTCAGCCCGGCGATGGCATCGAAGCCGAACGTGCCTGCGCCACCCTTGATGGAGTGGGCGGCACGGAACACCGAGTTGATGATCTCCGGGTCCTGTTGTCCCGATTCCAGGGCCAGCAGGCCAGCCTCCATGGCGTCGAGGCCTTCGCGGCTCTCCTCGAAGAAGGTGGCGTGGAAGCGTTGCAGGTCCATGCTCATGGCAGTGGCGATCCGGAAGCGAAGAGGGGGAGCAGTGCGGGGCGATCAGCCCAGCACTTTCTGCACGGTGGCGACCAGCTGTTCGGGATTGAACGGCTTGACCAGCCAGCCGGTGGCACCGGCGGCCTTGCCTTCGGACTTCTTGTCCGCTGCCGACTCGGTGGTCAGCATCAGCATCGGCGTGAACTTGTAGTCCGGCAGCTGGCGCAGTTCGCGGATCAGCGCGATGCCGTCCATGTTCGGCATGTTGACGTCGGTGACCACCGCATTGAAGCGCTGGCCTTTGGCACGTCCGAGCGCGACCGCGCCGTCTTCAGCTTCTTCGACGGCAAAACCGGCCGAGGTGAGGGCGAAGGAAACCATCTGGCGCATCGACGCCGAATCGTCCACCACCAAGATACGTGCGCTCATGCAGCGTTCTCCACAGATTTCAGGTTGTCATGGGGTACGTCCAGGCCCAGGGCCTGGGTGACGCCCAACAGGCGTGCAGCGTCACGGAAGGTTGCAGTGCAACCGTGGAAGCCGGTGCCCAGGCCTGCCTCGCGGCGGGCCTGCACGAAGGCGCACAGCACCTGCACGCTGGCGGTGTGGATGCGGCCGACCTGGCTTGCATCCAGGGTCAGCTCGCCTGCTTCCGCCACCAAGGGCGAAAGGCGGTTCTTGAGCTCGGTGCTGCTCTCGATGCCGAGATCCTCACCCAGTTCGACAGTGCTCATCGTTGCTCCGGACAAACGGTTCCAGCATTCATAACGGCACCGTGGGGCGGTTCTTTAGGGGTATCGGCGCTGCGCGCCGATTCAGAGCACGGATTCACCCCAGCAGCTGCGTGGCGTCGAGCAGGATCATCGGCCGCTGGCTGATGCGGGCCACGCCACGGAACAGTTCATTGGAGATCTGGCAGATGCGGGCGGTATCGGGTGGCTCGATCTGCGAGTCGGTCAGGTTGGCGACGTCCTCCACGGCCGACACACGCAGGCCCAGGGTCTCGCCGTTCTCTTCAAGCACGACAATGCGGGTCTGCGCGTCATCCTCGGCGGAGGCCGCACCCAGGTGCAGGCCGAGATCCATCACCGGCACCACCTGGCCACGCAGGTTCATGATGCCGAGCATTTCCGGGGCAGTGCCGCGCAATGGCAGCAACGGCACCGGCAGCACCACTTCCTGCACCTTCAGCAGTTCCAGCGCGTAGGCCTGGGTGCCACAGCGCAGGCGCAGCCAACGCGACGTGCGTTCGCCGGCGCGGCGATTCTGCGGATGCGGGCTGCTGGCGGGCTGATGCGCCTGGGCCTGCAGCTCCTGCCAGGAACCGGGGCGGTTGCTGGAGGGGGTGTCCACCGCGAACTGCGGCGGCGGTGCGACAGCGGCGCGGGTCATCGATGGCATCGGTGCTGGTGCGGGACGCGCGGCGGCCTTGGCAACGGCCGGCGCAGCGATGTCAGCAACCACCTCGCCGTCGGCGGCGGCTTCGAAGGCGGCCTGCAATCCGGGGCTGTCGGTGTGCGCCAGGCTGTCGGCGGCGTCGGTTTCGTAGATCACTTCGTCCGGCAGGTCATCCCAGGTGGGTTCCGGCGCGGGCGGTGCGACAGCGGCAGTGGCCACGGGCGCGGTTTCATGGACAACCTCGGCCGGCAGATCGTCCCAGGTGGGCTCGCGGTCGGCGTCGGCGGCAGGTGCGGCAGCAGCGTCGAAGGCGGCTTCCAGCGTCGCATCATCGTTGGCCGGAGCGGCTGCGACGGTGTCGGTTTCGTAGATCACTTCTGCCGGCAGATCGTCCCAGGTCGGCTCGCGCCCGGTATCGGTCGCGGGCGTGGCAACGGCGGCGAAGGCAGCTTCGAGCGAAGCATCGTCGCTGGCCGGGGCCACTGCGACGGCGTCGGTTTCGTAGATGGCCTCGGCCGGCAGATCGTCCCAGGTCGGCTCGCGTTCGGCGTCGGCCGCAGGCGTGGCGGCCGCGTCGAAGGCGGCTTCCAGCGCCGCATCATCGTTGGCCGGGACGGCTGCGACGGCGTCGGTTTCGTAGATCACTTCCGCCGGCAGATCGTCCCAGGTCGGCTCGCGCTCGCCGTCGGCCGCTGCGCTCGTCGGGCGTGGCGCGGCATCAGCGGCGACCGGTGTGGCGGCAATGTCGCCTAGCAGCTCGTCCAGATAGTCGTCCAGCATGCCGGTGGTGTTCATGCTGCCTGCTCCAGGGCACGTGCGTCCTCACCGAGGATCCAGTTCAACGCGCGTCGATAGGCCGCCAGGCCGCGTCCCGGGTAGTCCTCGCCGATGCTCGGCAGGGTCAGGCCGGCCGCGTTGCTGATGCGGGTGTCGATCGGAATCGCGTCTTCCCAGACGCGGCTTGCGTGGCGGTCCTGCATGGCGCGCAGCGATTCATTGCCGGTGCGGGTGCGGCGGTCGAACAGCGTCGGCAGGATCGAGATCGGCAGCGGCCGGCGGCGCGAACGCTCGACCATCTCGCCGGTGCGGACCATGCCATCCAGGCCGTGCAGGGCCAACGGCTCGGCCTGGGTGGGAATGATCAGGCGATCGGCCGCGGCCAGTGCGTTGATCATCAGCAGGCCCAAGGTCGGTGCGCAGTCCAGCAGGATGTAGTCGTGCTGGCCCTGGTGGCGGGCGAGCGCGTTCTGCAGGGCCAGGCCGAGGCCGGGCTGGTTGGCGCTGCGTCGTTCCAGCGTGGCCAGTGAGGCCTGTGCGCACACGTAATCGAGTCCGCCGATGTTGCTGGCATGGCTGAGCGCGGACAGGTCGGCCGGCGGTGCGCCGAACAGTTCCAGCACGCCGGTCGGTGCCGGCTCGATCGGCACGCCGAAGGCGCGGGTCAGCGAGGCATGCGGATCGAGATCGATCAGCAGCACGCGGTGGCCGAGCGCGGCCAGGCCGCGACCGAGGGCGAGGGTGGTGGTGGTCTTGCCGACTCCGCCCTTCTGGTTGGCGACTGCCCAGATGCGCATCGGATTACTCCTTCATTGCCGGGGGAACGGCGGCGCCGACACGGCTGCCAGCCGGCACCGGTGGCAACTGCACCGGTGCGATGGGGGAAGTGGGGGTGGTGGCCGGTGCGGTGGCGGCCTGTTTGCTGGCGCCGCGGGCAGCGCCGGTGGCGGCATTCAGGCGCTCGCCGAGCGGGTCCACCGAATGACTGGTGTCGGCCAGGATGATGACCATCACCCGCCGGTTGCGATTGCGGCCCTGTGCGGTGTCGTTGGCTTCGCGCGGGCGGAACTGGCCGTAGCCGACCATCGCCAGCCGCGATGGCTGCAGCCCCTGGTCGGCAAACAGATGCACCACGCTGGCCGCGCGCCCGGCCGACAGTTCCCAGTTGGACGGGAAGGTGGCGGTGGCGATTGGCACGTTGTCGGTGTGTCCTTCCACGCGAACGCTGTTGGGCACGTCGCGCAGCACGCCGGCCAGGCTGGCCAGGGTGTCGCGCGCATGCACGTCCAGCGCCGCCGAGCCGGTCGGGAACAGGATGTCGCTGTTGATCTCCACTTCGATCCACAGTTCGGTACGGCGCACGCTGATCATGCCGCGGTCGATCAGTGGCGCCAGCGCCGCGGTCAGGCGGTCGGCGATGCTGTTGAGCTGGCGCTCGGCACGCGCGATCTGTTCCTGGTCGTGCACCGACACCGGCATGCGCATCTGCGAGGCCATCGCCGGCAGCAGGGTGGGGTCGTGCGAGGGCGCGGGAGCGGACGGCCCGATCTTGGTGCCGGACTTGATCACCGACGGGCTGTCCCAGCCGCCGCCCTGCACCTGCTTGTTGCCCACCTGCACCGGATTGATGGTGCGCGGCGCACCACCGAAGGCATCGGTGAGGGCGTCGGCCATGATCCGGTACTTGCCCTCGTTGACCGAGGAGATTGCGTACATGACCACGAAGAAGGCGAGCAGCAGCGTCATCAGGTCGGCATAGGGGATGGCCCATGCCTCGTGATTGGCGTGCTCTTCGTGGTGCTTGCGGCGGGCCATGTCAGTGCAGGAAGCCGGAGAGGTTGGTTTCGATGTTGCGCGGGTTCTCGCCCTGGGCAATCGAGATCAGGCCTTCGATGACCATTTCGCGGTCGCGGCTGGAATGGGCGATGACGCCCTTCAGCTTGGCGGCGATGGGCAGGAACAGCAGGTTGGCCGAGGCGATGCCGTAGATGGTGGCGGTGAACGCGGCGGCGATGCCGTGGCCGAGCTTGCTCGGGTCGGCGAGGTTCTTCATCACCGCGATCAGGCCGAGCACGGCGCCGATGATGCCCAGCGTGGGCGCATAGATGCCCATGCTTTCAAAGACCTTGGCAGCGGCCTGGTCCTGGTGCTCCTGGCTGCCCAGTTCGATCTCCAGCATGTGCCGGATCGATTCGGGTTCAACGCCGTCCACCAGCAGCTGCAGGCCCTTGCGCAGGAACGGGTCCTGCTGCGCTTCCACCTGCGATTCCAGGCCGAGCAGGCCCTGGCGGCGGGCGATGTTGCTCCACTCCACGATCTGCTGGATCAGTTCACGACGGTCGCTGTGCGGCGGCCGCACGACCCAGCGCACGATCTTGAAGGCGTGCTTGAACACCGCTGGCGAGGTGTGCAGCAGGATGGCGGCGATGGTGCCGACGATGACGATCACGAACGCCGCAGGCGACCACAACGACGCCAGGCCGGCGCCCTTGAGGATGCTGCCACCGACCAGCGAGGCCAGGGCGAGGAAAAGTCCAATGAGGCTGAGTCTATCCATGGGTCCGGTATCGGCTTGTATGAATGGGACTTGAGACACCGGTAGGTCGTGTACAGACGGTAGTCACAGTTTTCGGGTCGCCGGGCATGGCCCGGCGCTACCCTGCGGGGCCGTTTCCGGTAGCGCCGGGCCATGCCCGGCGGGCTTCAGCGCAGCCCATCCACGTCCAGGATCAGGGCCATGCGACCATCGCCGATCAAGGTTGCACCGGCATAACCGCGCAGGCCGCGCAGGGCCCTGGGCAGTGGCTTGATGACCACTTCCTCACGGCCGCGCACCTGGTCCACCACCAGCCCGAAGCGTGCTTCACCGGCCTGCAGCACGACGATCGTCAGCAGGGGCGAGGCGGCCGGCGTCACATCCAGCCATTGCCGCAGGTCCACCAGCGGCAGCGTGTGCGAGCGACGGTCAAGCACGGCGCGACCGTCGAACCAGCCCAGCGAGGTGCGCGGCGCATGCAGCACTTCCATCACACGGGCCAGCGGCAGCGCGTAGACGTCTTCGCCGGCCTGCACCAGCAGGGTCGGCAGGATCGCCAGGGTCAGCGGTACGCGGATCATGAAGCGGCTGCCGCGGCCCAGTTCCGACTGGATCTGGATCTGCCCGCTCAGTTCGCGGATGCGTGACTGCACCACGTCCATGCCGACGCCGCGGCCGGAAATGTCGGTGACCTGCTGCTTGGTCGAGAACCCCGGCAGGAACACCAGGTGCAGGCATTCCTCGCTGCTCAGGCGGGCGGCGGCTTCCGGATCGATCAGGCCCTTCTCGCGCGCCTTGGCGCGCAGTTTTTCCGGATCGATGCCGGCACCGTCGTCCTGCACTTCGATGCTGACGTAGTCGCCTTCCTGCTGTGCCGACAGGCGCACGTGGCCCATCCGCGGCTTGCCCTGCGCTTCGCGCAGGTCAGGCATTTCCACGCCATGGTCGATGGCGTTGCGGACCAGGTGCACCAGCGGGTCGGCCAGCGCTTCGACCAGGTTGCGGTCGAGCTCGGTTTCGGCGCCGATCAGTTCCAGGTCCACTTCCTTCTTCAGCGAACGCGCAACGTCGCGCGCCACCTTCGGGAAGCGCGAGAACACCTTGCCGACCGGCTGCATGCGGGTGCGCATCACCGCCGACTGCAGGCGTGCGGTGGCGATATCCAGCGTGGACACGGCGCGGTCCAGTTCTTCGTCGCGCAGGCGCGTGCGCAGCGTCTTCAACCGGTTTCGTGACAGCACCAGTTCGCCGATCAGGTTGACGATGGCGTCCAGGCGCTTGGTGTCCACGCGCACGGTGTGTTCGGCTTCGGCGACAGGCTTGTTGGGTGCGGGCTTGGCAGCGGGCGGGGCCGGCGAGGGCGCCGGTCGCGGTGCCGGTGCCGCAACAGCCGCTGCGGTGGTGTTGCTGCCCGGGGCGGCGCCGCCGTGCAGCTGGTCGAGCAATGCCTCGAACTCGTCCTCGCTGATCATGTCGTCGGCCTTCTTCGCCGCCGCCACGGTTGTCGGCGCCTTGCCGCCATGCAGCTGGTCGAGCAGGGCCTCGAATTCGTCGTCGGTGATCAGGTCGCCGCCGCCCGCACCCGGCGTCGCGGCCGCAGGCGCGGCAGCGCCGCCGCCATGCACGTCGAACTGGGCGACCAGTTCGGGCGGGGCAAAGCCCGGCTCGGTGCCCGAAGACACCGCGTCAAGCATCGATTGCAGGTAATCCAGTGACTGCTGGGCGGCATCGAAGTGATGCGCCTGCAGGACGGCCTGGCCGGCGCGTGCGGCGCCCAGCGCTTCCTCGGCGGCGTGGCACAGCTCGACCATTGCGGTGATGCCGAGGAAACCTGCGCCGCCCTTCAGCGTGTGGTAGCCGCGGAACACCGCGTTGAGCTGTTCATTGTCCTGCGGTGCCTGTTCCAGCGACACCAGCTGTTCGCCGAGGCGATCCAGGATCTCCTGGGCCTCGATGATGAAATCGGCAGTGATGTCGTCGGCTACTGCGCCCATGGTTACAGCCCCAGATCCGACAACAGGTCGTCGGCGTCGTTCTGCGAGACCGCATGGCGGTCCAGTCCCTTCAGTGCCGGCCCAGCCAGTTCCGGATCGGTGCGATGCTGTTCCGGCGGCAGGCCGAGCGCGCCGAAGCCTTCGTGCACGCGGCGGACGATGCCCACCACGCGACGGATGATCTGCCCGGTCAGGTCCTGGTAGCTCTGGGTCAGGGCGATCTCGGTGAGGTTGTGGCGGATGCGGTCGAGCTGTACGTCCTGGCCCGGCTGCAGGCCGTCGGCGCGCAGCTGTTCGGTCAGGCTGCGGCACTCTTCGGCCAGGTCCAGGGTGCGGTGGGTGGCCTGTTCGGTCATCGCCACCACGTGGTCCAGGCGCGCGCAGGCATCGTCCAGCTCGCCGGCTTCATCGGGCACGGTCGGCAGTTCGCCCAGCGCCTGGCCCAGCTCGCGGGCGAGCCGCGAAAGGCCGCTCATCATCGGCTGGGTGCGCAGCGCGACCAGGCCGTCGATGCGCTGGCGCCACGCCGCCTCGTCGCCGGATTCCAGTGCATCCAGTGCTTCCTGCAGGCGCAGGGCGAGGGCGCTCTTGTCGACCGTGGTATCCATCAAGCGCTGGCCGCCAGGCGTTCGAAGATCTTGCCGAGCTTCTCTTCCAGCGTCTGTGCGGTGAACGGCTTGATGATGTAACCGTTCACGCCGTTCTGCGCCGCTTCGATGATCTGCTCGCGCTTGGCTTCGGCAGTCACCATCAGCACCGGCAGGGTCTTCAGCTTGGCATCGGCACGGATGGCCTTGAGCAGTTCGATGCCGGTCATCACCGGCATGTTCCAGTCGGTGACCACGAAGTCGAACGGCTGGCTCTGCAGCAGCGACAGCGCGGCATGCCCGTCCTCGGCTTCGGCGGTATTGGTGAAGCCCAGATCGCCCAGCAGGTTCTTGACGATACGACGCATGGTCGAGAAATCGTCGACGATCAGGATGCGCATGTTCTTGTTCAAAGCAGAGTTCCTTTGTTGATCAGCTCTCGAGGCCGGCGTCGGCCGCCTCGAAAATCTTCAGTCGGCCACGCAGGCGCAGGACCGCCTGGCCGTGGATCTGGCAGACCCGCGACTCGCTCACGCCGAGCACTGCGCCGATCTCCTTCAGGTTCAGTTCCTGCTCGTAGTAGAGCGACAGCACCAGCTGTTCGCGCTCGGGCAGGTGGCCGATGGCATTGCCCAGCTCGCGGCCGAATTCACCGCGCTCCAACACCTGCTGCGGGGTCGGGCCGCCCTGGGCGACGGTGTCCAGCTCGCCCTGGTCTTCAATGCGCGACTCCAGGCTCAGTACCTGGCCGCGCGAGGCGTCCTCCATCAGGCGCAGGTACTCGGGCAGCGGCATCTCCATCGCGGCGGCCACTTCGGTGGCACTCGCGGCGCGGCCGGTGCTCTGCTCCAGGCGGCGGATGGTGGCCGCAGCGTCACGCGCACGGCGGTGCACCGAACGCGGTACCCAGTCGCCACGTCGGATCTCATCGATCATCGAACCACGGATGCGGATCGAGGCGTAGGTCTCGAACGAGGCGCCCTGGTCGGCGTCGTAGCTGCGCGAGGCTTCGATCAGGCCCATCATGCCGGCCTGGATCAGGTCGTCCACCTCAACGCTGGCCGGCAGGCGTGCGGCCAGATGGTGGGCGATGCGCCGCACCAGGTCCGAGTGCTGGGCGATGACCTCGTTGGCCGCCGTGCGCTGGACCTCTCTGTACTGGGCGGCGCCTTTCATGCGGCCACCCCGCGCTGCTTGATGATGCGTTCGAGGAAGAACTCGACGCCCCCGCGCGGCTCGGTCGGTGCCTGCCAGCGGGCGGTGCGGCGGGCGATCTCGGTGATCGCCAGTGCCGACGGGCTGGACGGATAGGCCTTCACCACCGGCTGCTGGCGCTGCACCGACAGGCGCAGCCAGTCGTCCTGCGGCACGCAGCCGAGGTAGTTCAGCGAGACATCGGCGAGGAATTTCTCGCAGACGCGGGTCAGCTTCTCGTACAGCACGCGGCCTTCGTTGGGGTCGCGCACCATGTTGGCCACCACTTGGATGCGGTCCACGCCACGTTCGCGTGACAGCACCTTGATCAGCGCATAGGCGTCGGTGATCGAGGCCGGTTCATCACAGACCACCACCACGGTGTCCTGCGCGGCCTGGCAGAAGGTCAGCACGCCGTCGGTGATGCCGGCGGCGGTGTCCACCACCATGATGTCCAGCTCGCGCTCCAGTTCGGAGAACACGTTGACCAGGCCGACATGCTCGGCCGGGGCCAGCTCGGCCATGTGCCGGCGGCCGGACGCAGCCGGTACCACCAGCACGCCGTTCGGGCCTTCGATGATCACGTCATCCAGGCTGCAGCGGCCAGCGACCAGGTCGGCCAGGGTGTTGGTGGGGCTCAGGCCCAGGATCACGTCGATGTTGGCCAGGCCCAGGTCGGCGTCCAGCAACAGGGTGCGTTTGCCCATTCCGGCAAGCGCCACGGCCAGGTTGGCCGATACGTTGGTCTTGCCGACGCCGCCCTTGCCGCCGGTCACGGCAATCGTGCGCACAGGGCCCAGCGGCTCGCTGCGGGTCGCCGTCAGCGGGAAGGTGGTGGTCAGCTTGGCGTACTCACGCGACGGCATGGTTCAACTCCGGGTTGCAGGGCATATCGGCCGCGCGGCGCAAATCTTCAAGGCGAAGTACAAGATTGGCTGCACTGGCCCGGTGCAGGTCGTCCGGGACGTCCTGGCCATCGGTCACCCAGGTGATCGGCAGCTTGTGGTCCACCGCCACCGACAGGGCGTTGCCGAAGCGGCCGGTCTCGTCCAGCTTGCTCAGCACCAGGCCCTGCAGGTTGGCCGCGCCGAAGCGGCGGACCACCTCGTCCATGTCGCCGAAGCTGGTGTTGGCCGGCAGTACCAGCAGGGTGCGGACCTGGCGGGCGGCGCGCAGCCACTGCAGCTGGGCGGCCAGCGCACGGTCGCGCGGGCCCAGGCCAGCGGTGTCGATCAGCACCAGCTTGTAGTCCTTCAGGCGTTCCAGCAGCTGGTCCAGGTCGGTACCGCTGTTGGCCTCGTGCACGGCGATGCCGAGCTGGCGGCCGTAGCCGTACAGCTGTTCGCGGGCGCCGATGCGCATCGTATCGGTGGTGACCAGGGCGACGTCGCGGGCGGCATGGGCTTCGGCGAAGCGCGAGGCCAGCTTGGCGATGGTGGTGGTCTTGCCGGCGCCGGTCGGGCCGACCAGGGCGATCACGCCGCCTTCCTCCATCGGATCGACCGGGGCGATCGGCAGCTTGCGCGAGATCAGCCCCAGCATCAGGCCGCGGCCGCGATGCGCTTCGGTTTCCAGCGGGATCTGCATGGCCACGTCGCGGGCGATGCCGGCATCGAAGCCGTACTCGTCCATCAGGTCCAGTGCCGTAGCGCGCACCGGACTACCGCGCAGGCGCTCGTCGGTGAAGCGGTTCATCTCGCGCTCGATCACCTGGCGCATGCCGGCCACTTCCTGGCGCAGGTGGCGGATCTCGGCGTCATCGGCGACCAGGGTCAGCGCGGGTGCTGGCGCCAGCGCCGGCATCGGTGCCGGTGCAGCCTCGGTCGGCTGCACGGCAACCGGCGCGCGTGAGGCTTCGTCTTCGGGGGCCGTGGTGGCCTGCAGTGCAACCGGCAACGGCGGCGGCGTCACTGCCGGCATCTGCGCGCTGTCTTCCAGCGGCGGGTCGATCTGGAAGCGGGCGCGGTTCACCGGCGCGGCTGCCGCAGGCGAGGGCGCCACGATGGCGTCGGCAAACGGGGCGAAGATCTGTTCCGGCAGCGTCGCTTCATTGACGGCGGCACGCGCCAGGGTGGAGGCGAAGCCGGTGCTGCCACGCGTCGGCACGATCTCGTCGGCGCTGTCCAGGGTGCGGCCGGTAGCGCCGACGGCGGCGCGGGCCAGAGCGGCGACGGCCGAGGTGGTGGCGGCCACCGGCTCCGGTGCCGGGGTGCCGCTGCGACGGCGGGTGACCGCGGCGATCACTGCGTCGGCCGCGCTGCGCGGCTTCGGCGCGGGCGGCGGTGCCACGTCGCGGCGCGACGCTTCCAGGGCGCGCTGTACGGCGCTCTCATCGTAGTTGGCGGCGGCCACGATCTCGATGCCTTCCTCGATCCGGCGGTTGGACAGGATCACGGCATCAGGACCATGTTCCTTGCGCACCAGGTTCATGGCCGAGCGCATGTCGGCGGCGACGAATCGTTTGATTTTCATGCTGTGGTCACGGGACGAAGTCGGCGGAGTGGCGGTCGGAGAACGCGGATGGTCGGTGGTCTGCACGGTTCGGGTTCCCCTCGGAATCTGTCTGTTGCGGGTGTTTGAAAGTGGTGTCTGTTTTCTGGCGCGTTGCAGGGCTGCGTCAGCTGATCGTTCCGACCAGCTTCAGGCGCTTGTCCTCCGGCACCTCGCTGTAGGCCAGGACCGACAGCGACGGAACGCTGTGGCGGACCAGGCGGGCCAGCGCGGCTCGCACCGGGCCAGGTACCAGCACCACCGCGGGCTCGTTGCGGGCTTCCTGCTTGCTGACACATTCGGCCAGGCTCTGGTGCAGTCGCTCAGCGAGTCCGGGTTCCAGCGCGGCGCCGTTGCCCTGCGTGGACTCCTGCAAGACACGTTCCAATTGCGGGTTGAGGGTGAACACCGGCAGCTCCGCCGACATTCCGGCGATCTCCTGCACGATGAAGCGGCCCAGTGCGGTGCGCACGGCGGCGGTCAGCGTGGCCGGGTCCTGGCTGTGCGGGGCGTGTTCGACCAGTGCTTCGGCGATCTTGCGCAGCTGGCGGATCGGAATGCGTTCGACCAGCAGGTTCTGCAGCACGCGCACCACCGCCGACAGCGGCAGCGCCTTCGGCGTCAGATCTTCGACGAGCTTGGGCGCGCTCTTGGCCAGGTTGGCCAGCAGGTGCTGCACTTCCTCGTGGCCGAGCAGTTCCGGTGCGTGCTCGCGGATCAGGTGCGAAAGGTGGGTGGCCACCACCGTGGCCGGGTCGACCACGGTATAGCCCAGGGTTTCGGCCTGGGCGCGCTGGTGTGGCTGGATCCAGGTCGCATCCAGGCCGAAGGCCGGATCCTTGCCGGCGATGCCTTCCAGCGGGCCGAGGGCACTGCCCGGGTCCAGCGCCAGTTCGCGGTCGGGATGGATCTCGGCAGTGGCCACCGGCACGCCATGCACCAGTACCCGGTAGCCGTTGGCCGGCAGTTCCAGGTTGTCGCGGATGTGCACCGAGGGAATCAGGAAGCCGACGTCCTGGGTCAGCTTGCGGCGCACGCCCTTGATGCGCGGCATCAGCTCGCCGCCCTGGTTGCTGTCCACCAGCGAAATCAATCGATAGCCCACTTCCAGGCCCAGCGGATCGACCGGGCGCAGCTCGTCCCAGCTCAGTTCCGCGGTGGGTGCGGGGGCCGCGGGGCGGCCCAGCGCGTTCAGTGCGTTGGCATCGCCTGCAGCGGTGTCGGCCTGCGCCGGCACCAGGCCCTTGCGGTACACCTTCCAGGCGATGAAGCCGAGGATGGCCGCCAGCGTCAGGAAAGCGACGTTGGGCATGCCCGGCACCAGGCCGACCACGCCGAGGATGCCGGCGGTGATGGCCAGCGCACGGTACTGGCCAAACACCTGGCCGGTCATCGCCTGCGCCATGTCCTGCGAGCGCGAGGCACGGGTAACCAGCATCGCCACCGCGCTGGAGACCAGCAGCGCCGGCAGCTGCGCCACCAGGCCATCACCGATCGACAGCAGGGTGTAGGTGGCGGCGGCATCGCCGAACGGCATGCCATGCTGCAGCACGCCCACGGCCAGGCCGCCCAGCATGTTGATGAACAGGATCAGGATGCCGGCGATCGCGTCGCCGCGGATGAACTTGCTGGCACCGTCCATCGCACCGTAGAAGTCCGCTTCCTCGCGTACTTCCTCGCGGCGCAGCTTGGCTTCCTCGCGCGTCAGCAAACCGGCGTTGAGGTCGGCGTCGATCGCCATCTGCTTGCCGGGCATGGCGTCAAGGATGAAGCGCGCGGTCACTTCCGAGACGCGGCCGGCGCCCTTGGTGATGACCACGAAATTGATGATGGTCAGGATCGCGAAGACCACGATGCCGACGGCGTAGTTGCCGCCGATCACGAATTCACCGAATGCGGCGATCACCTTGCCGGCTGCATCGTGGCCGTTCTGGCCGTTGAGCAGGATCACGCGGGTGGAGGCCACGTTCAGCGCCAGCCGCAGCATGGTGGTGATCAGCAGCACGATCGGGAAGATGGTGAAATCCAGCGGGCGCTTCACGTAGACCACCGCCAGCAGCACCATCAGCGAGATGGCGATGTTGAAGGTGAACAGTGCGTCGAGCACCGGCGCGGCCAGCGGCACCACGACCATGGCCAGCAGGGCTAGCACGATCAGCGGCGCGCCAAGGCCCTGGCGGATCATTTCAAGCGCGCGGCGGGTATTGAAGCTGGATGCCTGGGCGCTCATGGACGGCCCCCGTTGCCGAACTCATCAACCTGGATGTGTGGCGTGGACGGCATCGGGCCGGTCCGCCAGCTGCGCAGCTGGTAGACGTAAGAGAGGACCTGGGCGACGGCTGAATACAGTCTCACGGGGATTTCCTTGCCGAGTTGGCCTTCCCGATACAAGGCGCGTGCCAAAGGCGGGGCAGAGACGATGGCGACCTTGTTGCCGTCGGCCACTTCACGGATGCGCAAGGCGGTTTCATCCACGCCCAGGGCGACCACGGTGGGGGCATTCATGGCCCCGCCTTCGTACTTCAGGGCCACCGCGTAGTGGGTGGGGTTGACCACCACCACGTCGGCAGTGGGGACCGCCTCCATCATCCGGCGGTTGGCCATCTGCTGCTGCAGCTGGCGGATGCGGCCCTTCACTTCCGGGCTGCCTTCGCTTTCCTTCATCTCCCGGCGCAGCTCCTCGCGGGTCATCTTCAGCTTGCGCATCCAGTTCCAGCGCTGGTACGGCGCGTCGATGGCGGCCAGCACCAGCATCGCCCCGGCGGTGGCCAGCAGCAGCCGCAGGGTGAAGCCCAGGCCGTCGCCGATGGCCGTTTCCAGCGGCTGGTGGATCAGCCCGCGCAGGGTGTTGAAGCTGGTCCAGACCACCATGCCGGCGGCGACGCCGACGAAGGCCACCCGCAGCAGCGACTTGATGAACTCGGCGATGGCTTCCGGGCCATACAGGCGCTTGAGCCCGCTCATCGGGTTCATGCGGTTGATGTCGGGCATCATCGCCTTGGCCGACCAGCGCAGGCCGCCCATCACCACCGGCGCCAGGAAACTGGCCAGCAGGCAGACCAGCACCAGCGGGGCGATCACCCACATCAGCTGCAGCAGCAGGTCGCCGAAGTGGCCGAACAGCGCCTTCGGGTGCTGGCGCAGGCTCTGTTCGGGGCTGAGCGCATGGCGCATCCAGGCGCTGGCGCCGCTGGCCATCGAGCCGCTCATGGCCATTACCGCGATCACCCCGGCGCCGAACACGGCGGCCGTGCCCAGTTCACGCGAGCGCGGCAGGTTGCCCTGTTCGCGGGCGTCGCGCAGGCGTTTTTCTGTCGGTTGTTCGGTTTTTTCGCCGGCGGATTCGTTCTCGGACATCACAGGCACTGCAGCAGGGGATGCCGGGGTGCGTGCAAGAATCGTTCCGTTGCGGGTGCATGTGCCAACCGAAGTTGGCGCCTGCCGGAGCAGGTACCGGTAGCGCCGGGCCATGCCCGGTGAGCGGGCAGCCTGGATCATTGCATCCGCCGGGCATGGCCCGGCGCTACCCCGGGGGCCGGTCCGGCGGGCTCTGCGCCAGTTCCACCCGTGGCCGTGGCAGGTCGTGCAGCTGCATGAAGCGGGCCGCGTCCACCGGGCGGCCCAGCAGGAATCCCTGCAGGTAGTCGCAGCCCAGCCGCTCCAGGTAGGCGCGCTGCGCGGCGGTCTCCACGCCCTCGGCCACGATGTCCATGTCCAGCGCATGGCCCAGCGCAACGATGGCCGACACGATCACCACGTCTTCGGCGCTGTGTTCCAGGTCGCGCACGAATGCGTGGTCGATCTTGATCTCGGTGGCCGGCAGGCGCTTGAGGTACAGCAGGCTGGAGTAGCCGGTGCCGAAATCATCGATGGAGATGCCGACGCCCAGGGCGGAGAAGCTCTGCAGCAGGCGCAGGCTGGTATCGGTATCGCGCATCACCGTGCTTTCGGTGATCTCCAGCACCAGGTTGCGCGGGGCGATCGCGTAGCGCTCGATCACCTCGCGTACGTCCTGCAGCAGGTGCGGCGAACTGAACTGCACCGGTGACAGGTTCACCGACATCGTCCAGCCTTCGTGGCCGGCATCGTGCCAATGGCGCAGCTGCTGGCAGGCCTGGTCCAGTGCCCAGCGGCCGATCTCGTTGATGGCGCCACTGCGCTCGGCCAGGCGGATGAAGCGGTCCGGCGGAATCAGGCCCTGTTCCGGGTGACGCCAGCGGATGAGTGCTTCGGCGCCAGCCACCTTCTGCGTAGCCACGCGGATCTTCGGCTGGTAATGCAGGAACAACTGCTCGCTGCCGATTGCCCGGCGCAGGTCGGCCAGCAGGCGGAACTGCTGCTCGGCGCTGTCGTTCATCCAGTCGGCGAACAGCACGAACGCGTTGCGGCCCGACTCCTTGGCCTGGTACATCGCTGCATCGGCGAAGGCCATCAGCTGACGTTCGCTGGCGGCATGGTCAGGGCAGATCGCGATGCCGATGCTGGCGCTCACCTGCAGCTCGTGGTCCGGCAGCAGCGGGCCGCTGCCCACCGCCTGCAGGATGCGCCGGGCCAGGGTCGGCAGGTCCTCGTCCTGTTCGATGCGCACCACCAGCACGAATTCGTCGCCGCCCAGCCGTGCCAGCATGTCGTGCGGCCGCAGCAGCTGGCGGGTGCGTTCTGCCACGGCCACCAGCAGCGCATCGCCGGCCTGGTGGCCATAGGCATCGTTGACCTGCTTGAAGCCATCCAGGTCCATGAACATCACCGCGAAGCGGCTGCCGCCCTGTTCGGCCTCGGCCAGAGCCTGCAGGATGCGCCGCTGCAGCAGCAGCCGGTTCGGCAGGCGGGTGAGCGGGTCATGCAGCGCGGCCTGGGTCAGTTCCTGCTGGGCGTCGGTCAGGGAGGTGCTGAGCAGCGAATTGCGCAGGCGCAACAGCTGCGCCTCCACCCGCTGGTCCAGCCAGGACACCACCAGCACCACCGCCAGGATCGCCACGGTCAGCACCACCACCAGCATCGCCAGCCAGTTGTTCTGCAGGCCATCGCCCACCGCTGCGCCGCAGACGCTGCCTTCCGGGAAGCGGGCAGCGGCCATGCCGGTGTAGTGCATGCCGACGATGGCCAGGCCGAGCAGGCCGGCGGCGGCCAGGCGGTCGCCGATGCGGGTGTGCTGCGCGCGCAGGCGGAAGGCCACGTACAAGGCAGTCCACGACGCGGCCACCGCGACCAGCAGCGACAGCAGCAGCCACACCGGCTGGTAGTCGATGCCCGGTTGCATGCGCATTGCGGCCATGCCCACGTAGTGCATGCTGGCGATGCCGCTGCCCATCAGCAGCGCTCCGCCGGCCAGGCGGGGATGGGGCAGGGTGCGCAGCGATACCAGCCAGAGCGCGAAGACCGACGAGCCGATTGCCAGTGCCAGCGACAGCAGGGTGATGGGCAGGTCGTAGCCCAAGGGAATGGGCAGGTCGAAGGCGAGCATGCCGATGAAGTGCATCGACCAGATGCCCAGCCCCATCGCAAAACCGCCGCCCAGGCGCCACCACCAGGTCGCGCCCTTGCCGGGCGCGGTGACGGTGCGCCCGGCCATCGCCAGTGCGGTGTAGGACGCCATCACTGCAACCAGCAGTGAGGTCGCCACCAGCCATGGGTTGTACGTGCCTACCAGCATTCGTCAGTCTCCCGGACCTGCCTGTCAACGGAAAAACTACGGTGGGGCATGCGCAAGGCAGGCGACCAGAGCCGCCGGTTGCAGCGTCCCCCCGGTCGCTGCGCATTCACTCTAACGCGGGCACCGGGGGGGACGGCAAGCAGCAGAACGTGACGACCACGTCAGCGGGTCACCGCATCGGCGGCCTGGAAGGCAGCATCGAACAGGCGCTGCACCGGCGGCCCCATTTCACCGACCAGCAGGGTCAGCAGGAACAGGCCCAGCAGCAGCGAGACCGGCAGGCCCAGCTGGATCGGATTCAGTGCCGGCGCGGCGCGGGCCAGCACGCCGAAGGCCAGGTTGACCGCCAGCATCGCCACGGTCAGCGGGATGGCCAGAGTCAGCGCGCCACGCAGCACGGTCAGCAGGAAGGTCGGGGCGATGCTGAAGAAGGCATGCGGGTCCGGCAGGGGCGCGCCGATGGGCAGGGCGCGGTAGCTGTCCACCACCAGCGAGATCAGTGCCAGGTGGCCGTTGGCGGTGAAGAACAGCAGGCCGAACAACAGATAGAACCACTGGCCGATGACACCGGAGGTGCCGCCGCGCAGCGGGTCGCTCATCTGTGCAAACGCCAGGCCGGTGCCCTGGGCGACCAGTTCGCCGGCCATGGCGCCAGCCTCGAACACCAGCCGCAGCATGAAACCGATGGCCACGCCGATCGCCAGCTCGCGGGCGATGGTCAGCACGGTAGCGGCGTCGAAACCGGTCCAGTCCGGTACCGGCGGCAGCAGCGGCGCCAACGCAATTGCCAGGGTGCCGGCCAGCATCACCCGCACCCGGCCGGGCACGGCGCGGGTACCGATCATCGGCATCGCCATGGCCACTGCGCCGATGCGCAGCATGGTCCACAGCACAGTGCCGATCATGCCGAAGGCGTTCAGGCCGTCGGCAGCCATCTGGGTGGCGGCGTCCATCTGCGTGCGCGTCCGTCTAGCCGATCAGGTGCGGGATGCGCTGGAACAGCAGCGTGGTGAATTCGACCAGATGGCCGATCAGCAGGCTGCCCAGTGCAAACAAAACGGCAGTGAGGGCTGCGGCCTTGGCAACGAAGGCGATGGTCGGCTCGTTGAGCTGGGTCGCCGCCTGCACCACGCCCACCACCACGCCGACCACCAGTACGGTCAGCAGCAGCGGGCCGGCCACCCAGAGCACGGTAATCAGGCCGCCACGCAGTTCGGTCAAGGCAAGTTCGGGGGACATCATGGTTCCATCGGTAGCGCCGGGCCACGCCCGGCGGTGGTCAATGCGGCGTCCGGCACTGCCCGGCGTCGCCTCTGTAGAGCCGAGCCATGCTCGGCTGACCTTCGGATCAGGCCGGATTGAAGCTGGCCGCCAGCGTGCCGACGGTCAGCACCCAACCATCGACCAGCACGAACAGCAGGATCTTGAACGGCGCAGAGACCAGCATGGGCGACAGCATCATCATGCCCATCGACATCAGCACGCTGGCCACGACCAGATCGATGATCACGAACGGGATGAAGATCAGGAAGCCGATCTCGAAGGCGGTCTTCAGTTCGCTGGTGACGAACGACGCAACCAGCACCGGGAACGGAATCGCATCAGGGCTGGCGTAGGTGCCGTGACCGGCGATGCCGGCGAAGGTCATCAGGTCGGTCTCGCGGATCTGCGCCAGCATGAAGGCGCGCAGCGGCGTGGTGGTCAGCGTCCAGGCAGTCTGGAAGTCGATCTCGCCATTGAGGTACGGCGCCATGCCGGTGCTCCAGGCCTTGTCCCAGGTCGGCAGCATGATCATCGCGGTGAGGAACAGGGCCAGGCCCAGCAGGACCTGGTTGGACGGCGTCTGGCCGGTGCCCAGCGCCTGCCGCAGCAGGCCCAGCACGATGATGATGCGGGTGAAGGAGGTCAGCACCAGCAGCATCGACGGGATCAGGGTGATCGCCGTCATCAACAGCAGTGTCTGCAACGGCAGGCTGACCGGCGCACCGCCGATCTTGCCGACGTTGATGTCCGGCAGCGGCGTGGACGGCGCACCCGGGGCGGCGAACGCCAACGCAGGCAGCAGGCACAGGGCGATCAGGCTCAGCCACGGCAGCAGGGTGGCAAGACGGGAACGGGTCACACGCATGTCAGGGGTCCTTGCGCAGCCGCTGTTGCAGCAGCTGGGCGAAATTCGGCAGGTTCTTCAGGTCGGGTACGCGTACCGGCGCAGGCGGTGGCAGCGGTTCGGGCAGGGTGTGCAGGGCGTTGATGCCACCGGCGGTCACGCCCAGCAGCAGTTGCTGGCCATTGACCTCGACCACCACCACGCGCTCCTTGGCGCCGACATTCAGGCTCGCCACCAGCTTCATGCCCTCGGCCGGGCGGAAGCCGCTGCCGGGCAGGCGCTTGAGCAGCCAGCCCAGGCCGATGACCAGGGCCAGCACTGCCAGCAGGGCCAGCACCGCACCGAACAGGCTCGGTGCGGCCGGCGCATGCTGGCCGATCTGCGGGGCCGTCTTGGCGACGGCCAGGGCGGTGGCGGCGAGCAGGCTCAACGCAGTCTCCGGATCCGCTCGCTGGGGCTGACCACATCGGTCAGGCGCACGCCGAAGCGGTCGTTGATCACCACCACTTCGCCATGGGCGATCAGCGTGCCGTTGACGAACACGTCCAGCGATTCGCCGGCACCCCGTTCCAGCTCGACCACCGAGCCCTGGTTGAGCTGCAGCAGGTTGCGGATCGGCAGGCGGGCGCGGCCGACTTCCAGCGACAGCGTCACCGGCACGTCGAGGATCACGTCCAGGTTCAAATCCGGGCCGGTCGCTTCATCGGCCTGCAGGTTGCTGAACTGGGCCGGGGTCGGTTCGAGGGCGTCGATATCGTTCATTGCGGGTCTTCCTGGATGACGGGTACGCGCGGACGGGTGCCCGGCGGATGGGTAGCGGTGATCTTTACGGCGTTCATGCCGTTGGCGACGCCGAACTCACCGGTGAACACCGGGATGTTCTCCACGCACAGCGGCACCTGCGGGCTCAGGTCGATCGGCAGGATGTCGCCGACCTTCAGCCGGGTCAGGTCGCGCAGGGTCATGCGCTTGCTGGCCAGTACGCTGGACAGGGTCACTTCGGCCACGTTGAGCTGCTCGCGCAGGGTGCGGCCCCAGCTCTCGTCGCGGTCGTTGCGGTCACTCTGGATGCCGGCGTCGAGCAGTTCGCGGATCGGCTCCAGCATCGAGTAGGGCAGGGTCACGTGGATGTCACCGCCACCGCCGTCGAGTTCGACATGCAGGCGGCACACCACCACGTATTCGCGCGGCGTCACGATGTTGGCGAAGTGCGGGTTGATCTCCGAGTTGATGTACTCGAACTCCACGTCCATCACCGGTGCCCACGCTTCGCGCAGGTCGGCGAAGGTCTGCTTCAGCAGCAGGTGGATCACCCGCATCTCGGTGGCGGTGAACTCACGGCCTTCGATGCGCGTCGGGTAGCGCCCGTCGCCGCCGAAGAAGTTGTCGACGATGGCGAACACCAGGGTCGGTTCGAACACGATCAGGCCGGTACCGCGCAGTGGCTTGAAGCGGATCAGGTTCAGGTTGGTCGGCACATACAGCGAGTGCATGTAGTCGTTGAACTTGATCAGCTCGATGCCGCGCACGGACAGTTCGGCCGAACGCCGGATCAGGTTGAACAGGCCGATCCGCCACAGGCGCGCAAAGCGCTCGTGGACCATTTCCAGGGTCGGCATGCGACCGCGGATGATGCGGTCCTGGCTGGCGAAATCGTAGGAGCGTGCTTCGCCACTGGGGGCGTCCGGCTCGGTTTCGACCGCGCCACTGTCCACGCCATGCAACAGGGCATCGATCTCATCCTGGGACAGCAGGTCATTCATCGGGGAGCCCTTACTGGGTCACGAAGCTGGTGAACAGCAGGTCGTCGGCACCGTTGCTGCCGGTCTCGGCCTTCAGCACCTTCTGCACTTCGGCCAGCGAATCGGCCTGCAGCTTCTGCTTGCCGGCGATGTCGGCGATCTGCTGCGGGCTGACCTGCGAGAACAGCATCAGCAGGCGCGCGCGGATGGCCGGGGCATGGGTCTTGATCGCTTCCAGCGCGGCCGGATCGCGGGTCATCAGCTGCACTTCCACCTGCAGGTAGCGCGGGCCGTCGATAGAGCCGTTGAGGTTGACCACGAATGCCGGTTCCAGCGCGAAGTACTGGGCCGGGGCCGGGGTGGTGGTCTTCTTCGGCGCCTGCGCGGTCTTGTCTTCGTGCTTGGACTGGGTGAAGAACCAGACGCCGCCACCGGCGGCACCGGCGGCCAGTACGGCGACCAGGGCGGTGATCAGGATCGGACTGCGCGGCTTGGCGGTCTTGTCCTTGTCGGCGGTCTTCTTGGTTTTGTCAGCGGCTGCGGCCACGGGGTGAAGCTCCTGAGGGTTGCTTCACCGGGATATGCAAGGGGTGTGCCGGAGTGGCCGGGGAGGGCGGTGACGGAATTCCGTCGGGTGTTCATATCGGCAGCGCCGGGCCATGCCCGGCGGAATGTCGGGAATCCGCCGGGCATGGCCCGCGCTACCCGTGTTCTGCCAGGTGCCGACCTTGGTCGGCACGCACGGTCAGGCGTACGCGTCCAACAACCCGCGCTGGCGGATCAGCTGCGACGCCGACACCGTGGTGTCGCCCAGTGACGGTTCTCCGTCACCACCACGACCGCCGCCGCCCGCCGGGCTGCCCGGAGTGCCGTCGCCACTGTGCTGCTGGCCGACATCGGCATGGGCCAGCTGGAAGCCCTGCTCGCCGAGCAGTTCACGCAGGCGCGGCAGGCTGCTTTCCAGCGCCTGGCGTACATCCACATGCGGGCTGCTGAAGCTGGCATGGACCCTGTCACCGTTCATCTGCAGGCGCACGTCCACCGGCCCCAGGTCTTCCGGGTTGAGGCGGATGTGGGCATGGCCGATCTTCTGGTCGGCCAGCCAGCCGATGCGCGCGCCGATGGCCTGGTCGAAACCATCATCGCCCAGCACCGGCTTCGGAGTCGGTTCGCCATTGAAGACGGCATTGCTGGCCAGTGCGGCCTTCAGGTCCTGCAGGGCGGCGGGCAGGGGGGGCTGCAGCGGCGCCGGCGGTGCGCGGTCGCCGATCTGCAGGCTGTCACCGTCGTCGGCACGATCCAATGCCTTGCCACCCATCACCAGCTCCGGCAACGGCAGGCCACTGGCCTCATCATCGCCGGCAGCGGATGCCGGAGCGCTGGCGGTCGGCGCTGCCGCGCCCTGGCTCGCGTTGGTCGCCACTGCGGCGGTCGCGGGTGCCAGTGCAGTGGAGGGCAGCGCGCCGCCTTCGGCATCGCTGGCCGCTGGCGGCGGCAGCACAGGCGCCGGATCGACGCCGGTGGGCACGGCCAGCATCAGGCCGGCCAATCCGAGTGGTGGCCAGGGCGCGTCGTCCGCGTTGGCCGGGGTGTCCTTGTCATCGCTGGCTGCCGACGTCGCCGGTACAGCAGGTGTCGATGTGCTGGCCTCCGTGGCGGCTGCTTCGCCGTCGGTCGGCCGCGGCGTCGCCTTGCCCGGGTTGCCGTCGGGTGGTGTTGCAGCGTTGGCCGGTGTTGCCGGATTGCTGGCGTTTGTGGCGGTACCGGGAGTGCCGGTCGACGCGCCGCCGCCCTGCAGCATCTGGCCGAAATCCTTGCCGGAATCGCTGCGCGAGGCGCGTGCGCTGCCGGCATTGCCACTGCCGCCGGGCGTCGGTGCGCTGGCGTTGCTGCTCAACGGGGAGGGCATCACGACCGGCCTCCCTGCTCGCCATCGTCCTGGTCTTCGGTCTGTGCCAGGCGCGCGCGGCGTGCGCCGATGTCATCCATCTCGCGCTGGTCGCGGCGGTCGGTCACCACTTTTTCCTGCGCGCGGTAGCTGGCGGCCAGCTGCTCCAGCACGGCCTTGTCACGGCTGGCCAGGATCAGGCGCGCGCGTTCGGCCTCCACTTTTTCGAGGTTGCCGTTGACGGTCTGCTGCTGCTGCTCCACCGCGCTGTCCAGCCGGTCCAGGAATGCGCGCCGGTTCAACAGCTGCGCCGGGCTGGTCGCGGCCATCTGCGCGTTGGCGTACTCCTCGGCGTAGCGCCGCAGTTCGTCCAGGCGCGACAGATGGGTGTCGAGCACGTTCTGGCGTTCGGCCAGGTCGCGGGCGACCGCGTCCTCGTGTTCCTGGGCCCGCTTCAGCAGGGGGTCGATGCGCTTGGACTGGATCATGTCAGCCTCTCGTTCTCTTGTTCCACCAGGCGCTGCAACGCCGCCTGGCTGTGCGGTAGATCTGCGGCCTTGGCCACATCCTGGCCGAGGAATTCCATGATTTCCGGCCAGCGCTCAAGGGCTTCATCGGTGGCCGCGTCGTTGCCGCGCTGATAGGCGCCGATGGCGATCAGGTCGCGGTTGGCCGAGTAGGCCGAGACCAGCCGTTTCAACTTGCGGATACGCAGGCGCCACGCTTCGTCGGCGATTTCCGTGACCACGCGGCTGACCGACGATTCCACGTCGATGGCCGGGTACAGGCCGCTGTCGGCCACGCGGCGCGAGAGCAGGATGTGGCCGTCAAGAATCGCGCGCGCGGCATCGGCGATCGGATCCTGCGGATCGTCGCCTTCGGTCAGCACGGTGTAGAAGGCGGTGATCGAACCGCGCCCCTTGGCGCCGTTGCCTGCACGTTCCACCAGTGCCGGCAGCTTGGCGAACACCGATGGCGGATAGCCGCGCGTGGTGGGCGGCTCGCCCACCGACAGGCCGATCTCGCGCTGCGCCTGCGCGAAGCGGGTCAGCGAATCCATCAGCAGCAGGACGTTCAGGCCCTGGTCGCGGAACCACTCGGCGATGGCCGTGGCGCGGTAGGCGCCATGCAGGCGGGCCAGCGGCGGCCGGTCGGCCGGGCTGGCCACCACCACCGCGCGGCGCAGGCCTTCCTCACCCAGCGTGCTTTCAACGAAATCGCGCACTTCGCGGCCACGCTCACCGATCAGGCCAACCACGATCACGTCGGCGGCGGTGTAGCGGGTCATCATGCCCAGCAGCGTCGATTTGCCAACGCCGGAGCCGGCGAACAGGCCCACACGCTGGCCGCGGCCGATCGGCAGCAGCGCGTTGATCGCGCGCACGCCCACGTCCAGCGGCTGGGTGATCGGTTCGCGCGCCAGCGGATTGATCGAAACGCCGGCCATGCCGACGTGGCCTTCAGCGCGGATCGGGCCCTTGCCATCCAGCGGTACGCCATCACTGTCGATGACACGGCCGAGCAGGCCTTCGCCCACTTCCACGCCGCCACGACGGGCCGAGGGCACCACTCGCGCATTCGGCAGCAGCCCGTGCAGTTCGGCGCTGGGCATCAGGTAGGTGCGTTCGCCGGCGAAGCCGACCACTTCGGCATCGACCCAGCCGCCGTCAACCACTTCCACCTTGCAGCTGGCGCCGAGCGGCGCTTCGCAGCCGACCGCTTCCAGGGTCAGGCCGACCGCCCGCCGCAGCACGCCTTCGCGGATCAGCCCGCGACCGTGCGCGGTGTCGACCTTCAGGCCGTCGAGGCGGTTGGCCAGGCGCAGGTTGCGGGCAACGGCCCAGTCGGCCGGCGGCGACGGCTGGGAAGCGGTATTGGTATTCATGCGATGGCTCCGGTCTGGCGGATCACGGCGTCCAGCGCGCCGCGCAGGCGGGCTTCCAGGGTGCCGTCGATGCGTACCGCTTCGGCATGCACGCGCAGGTCGCCACGGCTCAGGCTGGTATCAGGCACCAGGCGCTGCTGCGGCGACAGGGTCAGCAACGGGGCGAGGGCGTTGATGTCATCGGGGTGCAGGCGTACTTCCACCTCGCGGTTGCTGCCGCCGACGGCGTCAATCGCCTCGCCGACCAGTTGTCCCAACAGCGCCGGGTCGGCCTCGTAGGCACGGCCTACCAGCGCACCGGCAATGCGTACCGCCAGTTCGCCGAGGGCGCCGACCACTTCATTTTCCAGGCGTGCCAGCGGCCGGCCGAAGTTGTCGAGGATGCCCTCGATCTGCGCGACCAAGCGGCGCACTTCGGCCTGGCCCTGGCTGAAGCCATCGGCATGGCCCTGGTCGAAGCCTTCCTTCTCGGCGCTGTCCTGGATCGCCTGGATTTCCTCCAGGGTCGGCAGCTGCAGCGGCGGCTCCGGCTCATGCTCCGGGTCCGGCTCGGTGAGTTCGAAGGCCTCGTCCTGGTCCAGCACCGGTTCGGGCTGGGCCAGCAGGTCCGGGGCGAGCCAGCGCACGACGTTGCTCACAGCATCGCCTCCGCGCTGCCGCCGATGGTGACAGTGCCCTCATCGGCCATGCGCTTGACGATGGCCAGGATCTCGCGCTGCGCCACTTCCACGTCGGACAGGCGTACCGGGCCGCGCGCTTCCATGTCTTCCAGCAGGATCTCGGCTGCACGCTGGGACATGTTGCGGGTGATCTTGTCGCGCACCTTGATGTCTGCACCACGCAGGGCCAGGCCCAGTCGCTCGCCGCTGACTTCGCGCAGCACCAGCTGCATCTCCCGGTCGTCCAGGTCCACCAGGTCGTCGAACACGAACATCAGGTCCTGGATGCGGCCACTCAGCGGTGCGTCGATGCGCGCGATCTCGCCGAGGATCGCCTGGTCCTGGCCGCTGTCCATGAAGTTGAGGATGTTGGCCGCGCACTGCACGCCGCCGATGTTGGACGACTTCAGGTTCTGGTTGCCGGCGAACTGGCGTTCCATGATCTCGTTGAGTTCGTTCAGCGCATTGGGCGGAATGCCGTCGAGGGTGGCGATGCGCAGCAGTACGTCCACGCGGGTGCGCTCGGGCAGCAGCTTCAGCGCGTCGGCAGCCTGGTCGGTTTCCAGGTGCGCCATCACGATGGCGATGATCTGCGGATGCTCGTTGCGCACCAGGTCGGCCACCGCACGCGGGTCCATCCACTTCAGTGCGTCCAGGCCGGTGGTGTTGCGGCCCAGCAGGATGCGGTCGATCAGGTTGCCGGCCTTCTCGCTGCCCAGCGCCTGCACCAGCATGTTGCGGATGTAGTCGTCCGAGCCCACGCCCAGCGAGGTCTTCGAGCCCAGTTCCTGGCTGAACTGGTCCATCACCCGTTCCACCTGTTCGCGGGTGATGTCGGACATGGTGGCCATGGCGATGCCGATCTTCTGCACCTCCTTCGGCTCCATGTGGCGCAGCACTTCGGCCGCGTCCAGTTCACCCAGCGACAGCAGCAGGACGGCGGCGCGCTGCACGCCGGTCAGGGGCGCGACCTCAGTCATTGGCCACCCAGCCCTTGACCACCTGGGCCACGCGCTTGGAGTCGGTCTTCACGGCTTCACGGGCCATCCGCAATCGTTCCTCATAAGAATCCACCGGCAGGGCCAGTGCTTCCGGCCCGCCCAGGCTGACCCGGTCGGCGCCCAGCGCCGGCAGCGGGGTGCCATCGTCATCGACCAGCTGCACGTCCGCGGTGTGCGGTTCCAGCGCCAGTTCTTCGTTCGTGCGGTTCTGCCCGGTGATGCCGCGCAGTGCCGGGCGCAGCACGCCGAACAGCAACGCCATCACCACCAGCGCACCCAGCAGCATGCGGCCGGCATCGTGCACCCACGGCAGTTCCCACCAGTTCGGGCCCTCCACCGGCGTGGTGTCACGCACGAACGGGGCATTCATCACCGACACGGTGTCGCCACGCTCGGCACTGAAACCGACGGCCTGCTTGACCAGTGCCTCGACCCGGGTCAGTTCGGCCGCCGACAGCGGCTGCGGTGCAACCTTGCCGTTGGCGCCGGCGCGCGGCACGTTGTCCACCAGCACCGCCACCGACACGCGCTTGATGCGGCCGGCCGGCTGGCGGGTGTGCTGCAGGGTACGGTCCAGCTCGTAGTTGCGGGTCGCGTTCTTGCTGCTTTCGGTCGGTGCCTGCGCGGTGGCCGGTGCGGTGGCCTGGCCTGGCGGGCTGTTGCTGGTGGCACCCGGTACGCCCTGCGGGCCCGGCGTGCTGCTGGTGTTCTCGCTCATCTGCTCGCTGCGCAGCTTCTGCGGCTCGCCGTTGTACAGCTCGCGCGCTTCCTCGGTCACCGAGAAGTCCATGTCGACACTGACTTCGGGGTTGACCCGGCCGGGGCCGGTCATCGGTTCCAGCAGCTCGCGGATGCGCTGGTTGAACGAGGTTTCCTGGCGGCGCACCTGTTCGAACTGGGCAGCGTTGACGGCCGCTTCGCTGTTGGGGTCGCTGACGCTGAGCATGCGACCGCTCTGGTCGACCACGGTCACCCGTTCCGGCGCCAGATCGGGAATGGCTGCAGCGACCATGTGCACGATCGCATCAACCTGGCTGCGTTCCAGCTGCTGGCCGCCACGCAGTTCAAGGGTGACCGAGGCACTGGCCACGTCACGCTGGCGGGTGAACGCACTGGGCTTGGGAATGGCCAGGTGCACGCGCGAATCGCGCACCGGGCGCAGCGTGTTGATGGTGCGCGACAGCTCGGTTTCCAGCGCATGCTGGTAGCGCGCGCTTTCCACGAACTGGCTGACACCAAAACCGGGGTCGCGCTCCATCAGCTCGAAGCCGAGCTTGCCGCTGTCGGTCAGGCCCGAGCCCGCCAGTTTCAGGCGGGCATCATGCAGGTTCTTCTCCGGCACGGTGATGCCGCCGGTGGCCGGGTCCAGCTGGAACGGAATCTGTGCGGCACGCAGCAGATCGGTCGCTTCAGCGGTGGCCTTCTGGTCCAGGCCGGTGTACAGCGGCACCATGCCCGGCTTCTGCGACCAGAAGAACACGAACAGCCCGGCCGCGACGGCCACGGCGATCATCGCCATCAGTCCGAGCCGACGGGTGATCTGCAGGCTTTGCAGCCGATCGAACCACTGGCCCGCCTTTTCGGCGTTCAGGGATTCCTTGGAGAGCGACAGGGCCATGCGGTTCTATCCTTACAGCGGCATGTTCATCACGTCCTGGTAGGCCTGGACGAGACGGTTACGGACTTCCACGGTGGCGCGGAAGGCGATCTGGGACTGCTGCGAGGCGACCATCACCTTGGCCAGGTCGGCACCGGGTTCACCCAGTTCGAAGGCCTTGGCCAGCGCGCCGGATTTCTGTTGCGCATCGTTGACGCCGGCTATGGCGCCGCGCAGGGTTTCAGTGAAGCTGGCAGGCTGGACCTGCGGCGCATCCAGCACCGTGCCCGGCAGGGCATTGCTACGCGGCGCTTCGGCCAGCGGGTTGAGCGCGGGCTGTCCCACCTGGGTCTGGTAGGAGCGGATCTGGGAAAGGATCGAAGTGACGGAGTGGGACATCTGCAACGGTTCCAGAAACAGGGATGGGGGTGTCTGCTGGAGCTAGTGCAAGTGCCGTGCCGAAATGGCTGATCGGTTCAGTGAAGTGAGGGGGGTATTGCTTTGCGGGGTTGCACCCCGCGCCCCGCGGTAGTGCCGGCCGCTGGCCGGCAACCTCAACAGCAACAGCCGAAGCAAAAGCGGGGTTCCTGTGGGATGGCGGGGTGGGTCCGGTGGCGGGGGACGCCGTAAACCCGTCCATGAAGTGACCCCCTAAAGTTGGACAGTTGGGGGATCAGGCGGCCAGCGCGACCTGTTCCCGGTACTTTACCGGGCTC
>NZ_JBQOIF010000031.1:0-47247 GCF_052665395.1 Stenotrophomonas sp. 3(2025)
GGTTGCCGGCCAGCGGCCGGCACTACCAACCGGCAGTAGAGCCAGGCCATGCCCGGCTGCAGGTTCGCCGGGGTTGCTGGCCAGCGGCCGGCACTACCAACCGCCAGCAGAGCCAGGCCATGCCTGGCTGCAGGTTCGCGGAGATTGCCGGCCAGCGGCCGGCACTACCGCATTCAGAACGCCCCCGCCACGCGGGCCGGGGGGGCGCAGGGGAATCAGTCGACGCTGATCCCGGCCAGGCGCTGCAGCGCTTCGGCGTACTTGGCGCGGGTGCGCTCGATGATCTCCGCCGGGATGCTCGGGCCCGGGGCGGTCTTGCCCCAGTCCAGCGTCTCCAGGTAGTCACGCACGAACTGCTTGTCGTAGCTCGGCGGGCTGGTGCCCACTTCGTACTCGTCGGCAGGCCAGTAGCGCGAGGAATCCGGCGTCAGCATCTCGTCCATGATGTACAGGCGACCGTCGGCGTCGGTACCGAACTCGAACTTGGTGTCGGCCAGGATGATGCCGTGCTCGCGTGCGTAATCGGCCGCGAACTTGTAGATGCGCAGCGTCGCGTCGCGCACCCGCTCGGCCATTTCCGCACCGACCGTCTTCACCATCGCGTCGAAGTCGATGTTCTCGTCATGGTCGCCAACGGCGGCCTTGGTCGAGGGGGTGAAGATCGGCTCGGGCAGCTGCTCGGCCTGGCGCAGGCCATCGGGCAGCTCGATGCCGCTGACCTTGCCGGTGCGCTGGTAGTCCTTCCAGCCGCTGCCGATCAGGTAGCCGCGGGCGATGGCTTCCACCGGTACCGGCTTCAGCTTGCGGGTGACCACCGCGCGCTTGGCGTACAGGGCCGCGTCCACGCCCTCGGGCAGCACGCTGGCCACATCGATGCCGGTCAGGTGGTTGGGCATCAGGTGCGCGGTCTTGGCGAACCAGAAGTTGGACACCTGGCAGAGCATCTCGCCCTTGCCCGGGATCGGGTCGGGCAGGACCACATCGAACGCCGACAGGCGATCGGTGGCGACCATCAAGAGGTAGTCCCCCGGTGGGGTACCGGCCGGCAGTCGCTCGCGCGGGATATCGAACACATCACGCACCTTGCCGCGGTGGCGCAAGGGCAGGCCGGGGAGATCGGATTGCAACAGCGTGGTTGGCACGGGCACTCCTGGGGCTTCGTCGAGACGGCTGCCCAGGGGACCCGGCGGGCCCGCAACTGGTCAGCGGGCGGCCTAGTGTAAAGCGGTCCGGGCCCGCTGTGACGTAAAATGAGCGTCCATTTCGTCGGCCGACCCCGGAGCGCCATGCGCTGGTACGGAAAACTGCTCGGATTCATCGCCGGCGCCCTGCTGTTCCGGCCCAATCCGCTGTTCGGCGCGGTGGTCGGCCTGTTGCTGGGGCATGCCTTCGACAGCGACTGGTTCCGCCTGAACAAGGAGAACCCGTACCGCGAGCTGGGGCTGACCTCCGAGGCCACCGATGCCGAGGTCGAGCGCGCCTACCGCAAGCTGATCTCCCAGTACCACCCCGACAAGCTGGGCGGCGCCGCCCCCGAGCTGCAGCAGCAGGCCGAGCAGAAGTCGCGGCGCATCAACGCCGCCTACGACCGCATCAAGACCCTGCGCAAGCGCTGACCCCATTGCCCCGCCTGCGGGCGGGAAACCCCTTTCCCCGTTCCGAAGGCCCCGGCCATGTCCAACTGCCTCATCGCTCCTTCCATCCTCTCGGCCAACTTCGCCCGCCTGGGCGAGGAAGTCGACAACGTCCTGGCCGCAGGTGCGGACTGGGTCCATTTCGATGTGATGGACAACCACTACGTGCCCAACCTGACCATCGGCCCGATGGTCTGCCAGGCGCTGCGCAAGCATGGCGTCACCGCGCCGATCGACGTGCACCTGATGGTCGAGCCGGTGGACCGCATCATCCCGGACTTTGCCGAGGCCGGTGCCACCTACATCAGCTTCCACCCGGAGGCCAGCCGCCACGTGCACCGCACCATCCAGCTGATCCGCTCGCTGGGCTGCAAGCCGGGCATCGTGCTCAACCCGGCCACCCCGGTGGACATCCTCGACTGGGTGCTGGACGACCTGGACCTGGTGCTGCTGATGTCGGTCAACCCGGGCTTCGGCGGCCAGGCCTTCATTCCGTCGGCCTTGGACAAGCTGCGCGTGGTGCGCCAGAAGATCGATGCCAGCGGCCGTGACATCCGCCTTGAGATCGATGGTGGCGTGAAGGCCGACAACATCGGCGAGATCGCCGCCGCTGGCGCCGACACGTTCGTCGCCGGCTCGGCCATCTTCAACGCCAAGACCAGCTACCAGGACGTGATCGCGCAGATGCGCGCCAACGTCGCTGCAGCGCGCTGACAAAAAGGGGACGGAGGGGATTAAGCTCGTTCAACTCCCTTCGTTCCCTCTTCGCCCATGGCACTGTTGAACATCCGCCCGGCCACCGTCGCCGACGCCGGCCTGATCCTTCGGTTCATCCGCGAACTGGCGATCTACGAGAAGGCCGAGCAGTCGGTGCAGACCGACGAGATCGGCATCGCCGAAAGCCTGTTCGGCGCCGACGCCACCGCCCGCGCGCTGGTCTGCGAGGCCAACGGTGAAGCCATCGGCTACGCGGTGTATTTCTACAACTATTCCACCTGGCTGGGGCGCAAGGGCATCTACCTGGAAGACCTGTACGTGAGCCCGGAAAAGCGCGGCTCCGGCGCGGGCAAAGCGCTGCTGAAGTACATCGCTCGCCAGGCGGTAGCTGAGGGTTGTGGTCGCTTCGAATGGTCGGTGCTGGACTGGAACACCCCGGCCATCGAGTTCTACACCGCAGCCGGCGCCAGACCGCAGGACGAGTGGACGGTATACCGGTTGCAGGGTCAAGCGTTGCACGATTTCGCCAACGGTTGAGGCGAAGTGCATCCACGCCATGCGTGGCCATGGATAAAAAAAAGCCACGCCAAACGCTGGCGTGGCCTTGCTGCATGCGTGGGAGGCTGATCCTGCCTCCATCCGTCGTCCCTGCTATGGCCTTCCATTCTCCGGGTGGCCGATGACACCTGCATGACATGGCGCACGGGCGAGTCCAGCGCCCTGACCTGAACGGTGGCCGCTGCCTTTCACTGGCCCCGAACGCGCGGTTGCTAGCCTGTGCCGCCCTTCCCTGGAAGCACCGCATGAGCACACCGCGCTGGCGCCTGATCCTCAACGGCAAGTCCGCAGGCAACGATGACCTGCGCGAGGCCGTGGGCCACTGGCGCGAACGCGGCGTGCAGCTGGAAGTGCGGGTGACCTGGGAAGATGGTGATGCCGAGCGCTATGTCGCCGAGGCCATCGACCACGGCGTGGACGTGATCGTGGCGGCCGGCGGCGACGGAACGCTGAGCGCGGTGGCCGAGACGCTGGCCCATCGCGACGAACCGGCTGAGGCGCTGCCTTCGCTGGCGCTGGTGCCGATGGGTACCGCCAACGATTTCGCCACCGCTGCTGGCATTCCGGTGGAGCCGCAGGAGGCCTTCGCGCTGATTGCCGGCGGCCACCCACGCCCGATGGACCTGCTGCGCGTCGATGCCGACGGCAAGCCATGGTGGTGCGCAAACCTCGCCAGCGGTGGCTTCGGTACCCAGGTCACGGTGGAAACCGATGCCGGCTTGAAGAAGATGCTCGGCGGACTGGCCTATGTCATCACCGGCATCGCCAAGCTCGGCCGCATCGAACCCATCACCGCACGCCTGAGCGGGCCGGACTTGCAGTGGGAAGGCGGGTTCATCGCACTGGGCGTCGGCAATGGCCGTCAGGCCGGTGGTGGCCAGCAGCTGTGCCCGCAGGCACTGATCGATGACGGCCTGCTGGATGTCACCGTGGTGCCGGAGCTGGAGGGTGAAGTCGCAGCCACCCTTGGGCAGATGCTGACCGGCGGCAAGGAGGCGGCGCTGGAACGTGTCGCCACGCGCGCGCAGCTGCCGTGGCTGCAGATCGACGCACCGCAGCCGTTGACGTTGAACCTGGACGGCGAACCGGTGCAGGCACGCCGCTTCCGCATCGACTGCGTGGCGGGCAGGGTGCGGATGCATCTGCCGGATGACTGCGTGCTGCTTTCCGGCAGCTGAGACAGGAATCAGAGCAGCGGAATGTCTTCTTCCTTGCTTGGGAATTTGAAGGCCTCGCGCTTCCTGCGGATGTGGTCGGGCATCGGCGGGCGGGGGATGTTGCGCTCAGCCAGCCATTGCTGGCATTTCTTCTGCCACGGCAGGTTGTCGGGTGTGGTGATTTCCCAGTAGATGTCCTCGACCATCTTCTGCCGGCCAGGCTGGCTGGACCCTTCCGGCTTTGCAATCGCTGGATCAGCACCATGTTCCAGCAGCCAGTATGCGTAGTCGAAGCCGCCTCGCGTCGTGTACCAGCTCAGGACCGTGTCATCGCCCAGGCTTTTCAGGCTGGACTCATTGATGTTCGCTCCGTTTTCCACCAGGACCTGCACATTTTTCCACTGATTTCCGCTGAGGAAGGCCTGCAGAAGCAACGTTTCGTTGTTGACGTTTCGCGTATTGGGGTTTCCGCCGTGTTTCAGCAGAAGCTCCAGGTAGCGCGGGTCATCCATCTTGGCCGCGTAGACCATCGCGTTGTCGAACCTGATCAGTTCTCCATTCATCTGCTTTGACTCGCGCGCATTGGGGTCTGCGCCGGCCTCCAACAATGCCCTGAGCCCTTCGATGTTGCGGGCTCGCAGGGGCCACGCGATCAACGGAATGCCATCTCGATTGGAGAATGTTTTATCCGGATCGATCTTTTCATCCTTGATAAGGCGCTGGATGGATTCGACGTCGCCATGCTCGGCGGCAATGGCGAGTCGCAATGCCCCGCCGTCAAAGTAGTCGCTGGCCCCGTGTGCGGAGGAGACGGAGCAGCCCGTAGCCAGGAGAAGTGCGACCCATGCCACGCAAATGAGCAGCTTTGTCGTCATGTTGTGAAGAACGACGGACATGGTCTTCCTGTTGAACCGGCGAGGACGTGACATTAGCAAAATGTTCTGATAATCCATAAGTCTCGCGGATCGAGATACGCGGCTTTCATAGTGCAATGGAGTTTGCCATGAGTGGTCCAGACGTTGAGGCGCGCTCGCGCGCCGTCCAGGAACAGAATCTTCTTGTTGAGAAACTGCGTGAAAGTGGGAATGACAAGGAGGCGGATCGTCTCCAAGAGACGTATCACGCTCGTGAAATGTCAGGCCTGGCGGCTGATGTGTATCGAGCCGCGAATCATGAGGGCCAGGCGCCGGTTGGCTGGGCGCGTGCTAGCAGCGATCCAGCCGCACTTCGTGCCGCTGGAATCGATATCTCGAATGACGATCTAAAAGAGTTGCTGCAGCCCAGGTACTCTGGGTTTCGCGCTGAAATCTATCTCCCTGATAAGCGCGTTCTAGGCGAGGATGCGAAGCCCGTCATCGTGTACAAGGGCTCTACGGGGCAAATTGTCGATCCGTCTTCGCCCAGTGGACGGCGCGAATCCGGTGGCGAGGATTTCCTCAACAACGGTCAGCAGGGCATCGGCATGCGCAGCGATTACTACGATCGCGCCATGCGTCTTGCCTCCATCGTCAATCAGGAGCGCCCCGGTGGCTTCGAAATCGCCGGTCACTCCCTCGGTGGCGGCATGGCATCCGCCGCGTCCGCAGTCACCGGCGCACGTGCCACCACGTTCAACGCCGCCGGCCTGCATCCGGCCACCCCGGCGCGTTTCGCCAAGGACAACGGCCTGCCGACCTTCGATACGCAGCAGACCGTGCGTACCTACCAGACCGCCGGTGAAGTGCTGAACGATGTGCAGAACGGCATGCACCGCTTGAGCGAGCAGCAACGTCGTGGCTACGGCGTGCTTGCCAACGAGCTGGGCATGGTGCTGAAGGATCCGGCCATGCAGAAGGTCGTCGGTGAAAAGCTGCGCGAGATGCTGCCCCCGGGGGCGCAGACCTCCGCCGCACAGTTCATCGAACAACTGGCGAGCCAGCCGGGCCAGCAGGCGCTGCGCGATATTCCGCTCGCGGCAGGACGTCTGGAATTGTTGCTTGAGCCCAAGACCCGCGACGCGCAAGGGGCACTCGTCGATCGCCCGCACGTGGCGCCGCCCAGCCAGGTGGCGGAACTGGCGGGGCCGTTGTCCACTGTCCTGCACGCCACGGCCTACGGTATGCGTAGCGGTCGCCTGGCCGGCGAGCAGGTCGAGCGGGCGGGCGCTGCCACTGCCCAGGTGCTGGACAGAACGGGCGATGGCGTCGAGCGTGTGCTGAAGACCGAAGGCATGGTCATCGGCCAGGTGGTGAACATGGGCTCGGCCAGCCTGCAGTTGGGTACCCGGGCGACGAGCACGGTGGTTGCTTCGGGGCGCGAACTGACCGGAAGCATCGAATCCACCCTGCACCGCGTCGAATCGCAGACCCGCTCCCATGGCCTGTCCGCACTGTCGTGGGTCGCTGACCGGGTGGGCGCGGACAACGTCGCCGGCAGGCTTGCCAGGCAGGCCGAAGACGTCCGTGACCACGGCGAGCAACATGCGCAGCATGCGACGAAGCAGGCCCTTGCTGATGCCGCAGGCACGCGCGCGGCGGGCGAGCGCGTGGCCGCCGCCATCAACCACGACGGCCAATGGGTCGCTGGCAAGCTGCAGAACGGGTTCGCCACCGCCGGCGCCCATGTTGACCGCGGCTATGACCTGGTGGCCTCCCATGTGAAGGGCATTACTGCCAAGGCGCCGATCACACTGTCCGCGGTAGGGGGTGCTGCGGTGGGCATCGGGGCTGCCGCTGCGACCCACTTGCCGACCGGCAACCTGGCGTTGGACGCAGCGAAGCTGCACAACCTCGACAAGTCCGGACGCGTCATCCGCGGAATGATGCCGGCCTTCAGTGAGGCGACCGCCCGCCATGGCATGGATCCGACGGTCATCCCCAGCCTGGACTCGGAACTGATCAAGCAGGAGGCCGCCGCCCGGAAACTGGTCGCGCGGCCCCCGCACGTCCAGCCTGCCGCCGAAAGCCGGCAGGCCAGCCGTGCCGGCGAACCCTCGGCGCAGGCGATCGGCATCGACCATCCCTCCCATGCCGGCAACCCCCTGTTTGTGGGTGCCCAGACCGGGGTCCACGCGCTGGACCGCGCCCACAACCGGGTGCCTGACCTGCAGAGCGACCAGCTCGCCGGCGCACTGGCCGTGCAGGCCAGGCGCGAGGGGCTGGAGTCCATTTCCCACGTGGTGCTCAGCGACGACCACAGCCGTGCCTTCGCGGTGGATACGCCCGACCTGAACGCCGCGCACCGTCGACATGCCCACGTCGAAGTGGCGGCGGGCATGGCCCAGCCGTTGAGCGCGAGCACCGCCCAGATGGACGCGATCAATGCCACTCGCGAGCAGGCGCAGGGGGTGTCGCTGGCCCAGCAGCAGGTGCAGGAGACCCAGGAACAGGCGCGGCGGATGGGCTAGGGCGGCGCAAACCGCCCGTCGCCAAAGGGTTTCCCTGCGGCCAAAGCTGCGATACAGTCATTGGGTGTCCAGCCTGACGACCCCGCATACCCTTTCTTCCGCACGCCGTTGGTGGCGATGGTGGCCTGTTGCCGTCGTCCGTCCCCATAACGCTGTGTCCCGGAAGGAAAGTCGTCTTGATCTCGCACGCTCAGTTTCAGCAGCAGGCCGCTGAAGGCCACACCCATATTCCCGTTGTCCGCGAAGTGCTGTCCGACCTGGACACGCCGCTTTCGGTCTATCTGAAGCTCGCCGACGGCCCCAATACCTACCTGTTTGAATCCGTCGAAGGCGGCGAGCGCTTTGGTCGTTACTCGATCATCGGCCTGCCGGCACGTCGCGTGTACGCCTTCCACGGCCACACCCTGACGGTGCGCGAGGACGGCCAGGTGGTGGAAACCCGCGAGGTGGCCGATCCGTTTGCCGAGGTCGAGGCGCTGCGCAGTGCCCACTCGGTGCCGAAGCTGGAAGGCCTGCCGGGCTTCACCGGTGGCCTGGTCGGCTGGTTCGGGTTCGAGTGCATCGGCTACATCGAGCCACGCCTGGCATCGCCGGCCGGCCGCGACGAACTGGGCACTCCGGACATCCTGCTGCTGCACTCCGATGAGCTGGCGGTGTTCGACAACCTGAAGGGCCGGCTGTACCTGATCGTGCACGCCGACCCCCGCCTCGCGGGTGCGTTCGAGCAGGCCCAGACCCGCCTGGATGCGCTGACCGCCAAGCTGCGTGCGCCGGGCGCGGGCTATCCCGCACCGCTCACCAGCGACGTGCTGGACGAGTCCGATTTCATCTCCGGCTTCACCCGCGAAGGCTTCGTCGATGCCGTCCAGCGCAGCAAGGAGTACATCCGTGCCGGCGACATCTTCCAGGTGGTGCTCAGCCAGCGCCTGAGCGTGCCGTTCAAGGCACGGCCGGTGGATGTGTACCGCGCGCTGCGGGGACTGAACCCGTCGCCGTACATGTATTTCCTCGATGTCGGCGATCTGCAGGTGGTCGGCTCGTCGCCGGAAATCCTGGTGCGTCTGCAACATACCCATGAAGGCGTGGGTGAAGTGACCGTGCGCCCGATCGCCGGCACCCGCCCGCGCGGCGCCACGCCGGAACTGGACCAGGCGCTGGAGGCCGAGCTGCTGGCCGATCCGAAGGAACGCGCCGAGCACTTGATGCTGATCGACCTGGGCCGCAACGACGCCGGCCGCGTGTCCAAAGCCGGTACCGTGGCAGTGGGCGAGCAGTTCGTGATCGAACGCTACAGCCACGTCATGCACATCGTCAGCGAAGTGACCGGGCAGCTGCAGCCGGGCCTGAGCTACGCCGACGTGCTGCGTGCCACCTTCCCGGCCGGTACGGTCAGCGGTGCGCCGAAGATCCGCGCGCTGGAAGTGATCCGCGAACTGGAACCGATCAAGCGCAATGTCTACGCCGGCAGCATCGGCTACATCGGCTGGCACGGCGATGCCGATACCGCGATTGCGATCCGCACCGCCGTGATCAAGGACGGCCGCCTGTACGTGCAGGCCGGCGCCGGCATCGTCTACGACTCGGACCCGGACAAGGAGTGGGACGAGACGATGAACAAGGGCCGCGCGCTGTTCCGTGCCGTCGCCCAGGCCGCCAAGGGCCTGTGAGTTTCCCCGTGCTGTGGCCTGCGCCGCAGCACCCCTCGCTGTTTCCATTCAAGACAAGGAGTACCGCATGAAGCTGCTGAGCGCATTGCTGTGGTCGTCGTTGCTGGCCACGATGGCCCCGTCTGCCTGGGCGCAGGCAAACACCATTCCCTCGCAGCCGCACCTGCTGGTGAAGGGGCATGGCACCCGCACGGTGATGCCGGACCGGTTCGGCCTGCAGTTGAACATCGAAGAAACCGACATGGACGCCGATGCGGCGCGCCGCCGCGTGCAGGACAACGTCGCCCGCGTGCTGGCGCTGTTCAAGCAGCACAAAGCGGTGGACGGCAGCGTGCGCGCGGACAACCTGCGCATCGGCCCAGCGACGCGCTATGAGCAGAACCGTCAGGTCTTCATCGGTACCCGCGTGTCGCGCCAGCTGCGCGCCAGCTTTGCCAGCGTGAAGGCGATGCAGGATGTGCTGGGCGCGCTGAAGGCCAACGAGAACGTACAGGTCAGCAGCCTGGCCCCGACGTACTCGGGCGAGGTGGCGCTGCGCCGTGAACTCAAGGGCGAGGCCGCAGCCAAGACCCGCGAGTCCGCGCAGGGCCTGGCCAAAGCCTACGGCACCCAGCTGCGCGGTCTGTACAGCATTTCCGATGTGGCGCCGAACTTCGCCTACGGCATCCAGGCAGGCAGCTGGCCCAGCAGCGGCGATCTGGTGACGCCGCCTTCGCCGCCCTCGCCCGAGGCGCCGATGAACAGCATCGAGACCACGGGCTCGCGCCTGCCCGAATCCATCGAAGCCGGCCCCATCACCTACACCGAAAACGTGTACGCCATTTTCCTGATAAGCGACGGAACCTGACCATGTTGTGGATGATCGACAACTACGACAGCTTCACCTACAACCTCGTGCAGTACCTGCAGACGCTGGGTGCCGAAGTGAAGGTGGTGCGCAACGATGCGATGAGCGTGGACGAGATCGCCGCGCAGAAGCCCGAACGCATCGTCATCTCACCCGGCCCGTGCACGCCCAACGAAGCGGGCGTGTCGCTGGAGCTGATCCGGCGCCTGGGCCCGACCACGCCGATCCTCGGCGTGTGCCTGGGCCACCAGGGTATCGGCCAGGTCTACGGCGGCACGGTCATCCGTGCCGGCAACATCATGCACGGCAAGACCTCGCCGATCCGCCATGAAGGCAAGGGCGTGTTCGCCGGCCTGCCGGACGGTTACCAGGCCACCCGCTACCACTCGCTGGTGGTGGACAAGAACAGCCTGCCCGACGCGCTGGAAGTGACCGCGTGGACCGAAAACGAGGATGGCTCGATCGAAGAGATCATGGGCCTGCGCCACCGCCAGTTCCCGGTGGAGGGCGTGCAGTTCCATCCCGAATCGATCCTCACCGAGCATGGTCACGCGCTGCTGCGCAATTTCCTGCAGCGCCCGGCTGCCTGATCCAAGGAGTATTCCGATGAGCTTCTCCCCCCAGGAAGCCCTGCAACGCACCATCGAACACCGCGAGATCTTCTTCGACGAAATGGTCGACCTGATGCGGCAGATCATGCGCGGCGATGTCTCGCCGATGATGACCGCCGCCATCCTCACCGGCCTGCGCGTGAAGAAGGAAACCATCGACGAGATCGCCGCCGCGGCGACGGTGATGCGCGAATTCGCGCTGGCCGTGCCGGTTGCCGATACCACCCACCTGGTCGACATCGTCGGCACCGGTGGCGATGGCTCGCATACCTTCAACATCTCCACCTGCGCGATGTTCGTTGCTGCTGCCGCCGGCGCGCGCGTGGCCAAGCATGGCAACCGCAGCGTGTCGTCCAAGTCCGGCAGTGCCGATGCGGTCGAGGCATTGGGCGCAGCGATCGAGCTGCAGCCGGCGCAGGTGGCGGCGGCCATCGAACAGACCGGCATCGGTTTCATGTTCGCGCCGATCCACCATCCGTCGATGAAGGTGGTGGCGCCGGTGCGTCGCGAGATGGGCGTGCGCACCATCTTCAACATCCTCGGGCCGCTGACCAACCCGGCCAGCGCACCGTCGGTGCTGATGGGCGTGTTCCATCCCGACCTGGTGGGCATCCAGGCGCGCGTGCTGCGCGAGCTGGGTACCGAGCGCGCCATGGTGGTCTGGGGCCGCGACAACATGGACGAGATCTCGCTGGGCGCCGGCACCCTGGTGGGTGAGCTGCGCGACGGCAAGGTGCGCGAGTACGAGATCCATCCGGAAGACTTCGGCATCGCCATGTCGGCCAGCCGCAACCTGCGCGTGGACGGCCCGGAGCAATCCATTGCCATGCTGCGCGCGGTGCTCGACAACGAGCCGGGTCCGGCGCTGGACATCGTCGCCCTGAATGCGGGCGCAGCGTTGTACGTGGCGGGTGTAGCCAGCGATATCGGCGACGGCCTGGCCCGTGCCCGCGCGGTCATCGCCGACGGCAGCGCCCGTGCCCGCCTGCAGCAGTATGTCGATACCACCCGCGCGCTGGTTGCCTGAGCGCGCGGTTCAGCCTGACCCACCCGATGGCCGATAATGGTCGTCCTCACCGCCCCAGCACCGACCCGACGACGATGAGCGATATCCTGCAGACGATCCTGGCCCGCAAGGCCGAAGAAGTAGCCCAGCGCCGCGCCCAGCGGCCGCTTGAGGAGCTGCAGGCCGCGCTGGCCGATGCGCCACCGGTGCGCGGTTTCGTGCGCGCGCTGCAGGCCGCGGTAGCCAATGGCGATCCGGCGGTGATTGCCGAGGTGAAGAAGGCCAGCCCGTCCAAGGGCGTGATCCGCCCGGACTTCCGCCCGGCCGACATCGCGGTCAGCTATGAGTTCGGCGGCGCCAGCTGCCTGTCGGTGCTGACCGACGTGGATTTCTTCCAGGGGGCCGACGTCTACCTGCAGCAGGCCCGCGACGCCTGCACGCTTCCGGTGCTGCGCAAGGACTTCGTGATCGACGCCTATCAGGTGGTCGAGGCCCGAGTGCTCGGCGCCGACTGCATCCTGTTGATCGTCGCCGCGCTGGACGATACGCAGCTGGCCACGCTGTCCGAACTGGCGATGTCGCTGGGCATGGACGTGCTGGTGGAAGTGCATGACATCGACGAACTGGAGCGTGCGCTGCAGGTGCCGGCGCCGATGATCGGCATCAACAACCGCAACCTGCGCACCTTCGAGGTGTCGCTGCAGACCACGCTGGACATGCGCCTGGCCGTGCCACGCGACCGCCTGCTGGTTACCGAGAGTGGCATTCTCGGCCCGCAGGACGTGGCGTTGATGCGCGATGCCGGCATCCATGCGTTCCTGGTCGGCGAGGCCTTCATGCGCGTGGAAGAGCCGGGCGAGGGTCTGCGTCAGCTATTCTTCGCAGCATGAAAACGCACTATCCAACGCCGCGCGAGGATGCGCCGCTGGTGGTCTTCGACTTCGACCACACCCTGTATGACGGCGATTCGGGCACCCACCTGTTCGCCTCGCTGATCAAGCGCAACCCGCTGCGGATGCTGGCGGCGCTGCTGGTCACCCCGATCGCCGGGCCGATGGTGGCGATGCTGCCGACCCGCCGTGCCGGTATCTCGGTCTATGTCTGGATCGGCAGTTTCGGGCTGCACCGCGCGCGTGAGTTCAACAAGGTGATCGACGCCTACGTGCTGCGCAACGAGGCGCAGATGCGCGCCAAGCTGTTGCCGCAGGCGCTGGAGGTGTTCGCCGCGCATCGTGCCAAGGGCGACCGCGTGGTGGTGGCCACCGGTGCGCCGCCGGAGCTGGCCCGCGCGATCCTGGCCTTTGTCGCTCACCAGGACGTGCCGGTGATCGGCACCGAAGTGGGGCCGCGTCTGGGCGGGGTGGGGCCGACCCGCCACTGCCACAACGAAGAGAAGATGCGCATGCTGCGCGAGCGCGGCTACGGCGACATCGACATCGCCTATTCCGACAGCACCGCCGATCTCCCGCTGCTGCTGGCGGCGAAAGCGCCGGTGGTGGTCAACCCGAAGCCGGCCAAGGTGGAATTCTTCCGCCGCGTGCTGCCGGCCGGCACCCGCATCCTCAACTGGGGCTGCGTGGACCGTGGCGGCGACAAGGCGTAATCAACCCCGCCTGCCCGCCGGGCGGGGACCCGGTAGTGCCGGCCGCTGGCCGGCAACCTGGCACGCGTTTCCGGAGTTCATGGGGTTGCCGGCCAGCGGCCGGCACTACCGGATCCCTCGCGGGTAGCGCCGGGCCACGCCCGGCGGGCGGTCAGCGGTGCAGGTACCCGAACAGCGCATGGCCCACCTGGAACAGGCTGATGCCCAGTACCAGCACGCCCACCGCGACCAGCACCCAGCGTTCCTTCACCCGCTTCACCAGCACCGCCGCCACCGGCGCGGCCATCATGCCGCCGATCAACAGGCCGGCGACGATCTGCAGGTGCTGCACTCCCATCGACAGCAGGAACGTGGCAGAAATGGTCAAGGTGACCACGAACTCGGCCGCGTTGACGGTGCCGATCGTGGTCCTGGCCTGGCCACCGCGGGCGAGCAGGGTGGAGGTGGCCACCGGGCCCCAGCCGCCGCCGCCGCTGGCATCGAGCAGGCCAGCGAAGAATCCCAGCACCGGCACCCGGCGGATCTCGCCCTTGGGCATCCAGCGGCCGGCTGCGCGGGCCAGGATGATGATGGCCAGCACCAGCAGGTACAGGTAGATCAGCGGGCGGATCAGGTCGCCAGGGACCTGTGTCAGGACGTACGCGCCGAGTGCACCGCCCAGGGCGCCGGGCAGGGCGAGGCGGAAGAACAGTCGTCTGTCGACATTTCCAGCGACCAGATGCGACACGCCGGAGGCGCCGGTGGTGAACACTTCAGCGGTATGGACGCTGGCGCTGACCTGTGCAGGAGGCAGCCCCATGCTGAGCAGCACCGAGGAAGAAACAAGCCCGAACGCCATGCCCAGTGCACCATCGACCAGCTGTGCGCCAAGGCCGATGAGGATGAACCACCAGAATTCGCTGCTCAGTTCCATGGACCGAGCCTAGCGGAAGCGGGTGTGCGGGACATGCGATGGTACGTCGCACGTACGGCGATCCGCCGGGCATGGCCCGGCGCTACCGGCGCAGGTCTTGTGGCAGCGCCGGGCCATGCCCGGCGGACACCAGGTGGTCAACGGGTGCCGTACAGCACCACGGTCTTGCCGCGGGCATGCAGCAGGCCGTCGGTCTGCAGCTTCTTCAGCACCCGGCCGGCCATTTCGCGCGAGCAGCCGACCAGGCGGGCCAGTTCCTGGCGTGAGACGCGCAGCTGGCTGCCCTGCGGATGACTCATCGACTCCGGCTCCTGCGCCAGATCGTGCAGGGTGCGCACGATACGGTCAGTGACATCCAGGAACGCCAGGCGACTGGCCTTGCGGCTGGTGTCCAGCAGGCGCTTGGAGATCTGCTGGCCCAGCGCATACAGCAGGCGCGGGGCATCGGCCGACAGCGGGCCGAGGAACAGCTGATGCAGGCGCTCGTAGCTGATTTCGGCCAGCTCACAGGCGGTGCGGGTGCGCAGGATCACCTCGCGGCGGTCCGACTCCACGAACAGGCCCATCTCGCCGACGAACTCTCCGGCGCCGAAATAGCCCAGCACCAGCTCACGGTCCTCTTCCTCCTCGGCCATGATCGAAACCGAGCCGCTGATGACGTAATACAGGGTTCCCGCCGGGTCACCAGGTCGGAAGACGTCGGTACGGGTGGGATAGCGCCGCCGGTGGCTGTGTGCCAGGAAGCGGTCGATTGTGGCGATGTCCAAGGCCAATGGGCTGCTAGCTAGGCGCACGGTTGACACGATAGGGGCGCTCCCTCTGCGCATGAACGGATTCACGGGGTCGATAGCGGAGCTTAACCAGCGCAATTGTTAAGGGCAAACAGTGTGCCAGAAGCTGAGCGTCTTCACGTTCCCCCTGGAGACACTTATGCCGCATAATTCCCCCTTTCCCTTCTTACACAGGAATCGACCGCCGTGGTCAAGCCGTTGCCTCGCCTGAGGTTGCAGGGTTTCAACAACCTCACCAAGGCGCTGAGCTTCAACATCTATGACGTGTGTTACGCGCGCACCGAAGAGGAGCGTCAGCGTTACATTGAATACATCGATGAAGAGTACAACGCCGACAGGCTGACTCAAATCTTGACCGATGTCGCTGAGATCATCGGCGCCAACATCCTCAACGTGGCGCGCCAGGATTACGATCCGCAGGGTGCCTCGGTGACGATCCTGATCTCCGAAGAGCCGGTGATCGACAAGAAACAGGCCGGCAAGGAGTTGATTTCCGATGCCGTGGTCGCGCACATGGACAAGTCGCACATCACCGTGCACACCTATCCGGAAACGCACCCGCAGGAAGGCATTGCCACCTTCCGCGCCGATATCGACGTGGCTACCTGCGGCGTCATTTCGCCGTTGAAGGCACTGAACTACCTGATCGAAAGCCTGGAATCGGACATCGTGATCATGGACTACCGTGTCCGTGGCTTCACGCGTGATGTGAAGGGCAAGAAGCACTATATCGATCACAAGATCAACTCGATCCAGAACTTCCTGGCCAAGAACATCAAGTCGCGTTACGAGATGTTCGACGTCAACGTCTACCAGGAAAACATCTTCCACACGAAGATGCACCTGAAGGACTTCGACCTGGACCAGTACCTGTTCGAGGAGAAGGCCAAGAACATCTCGTTCAAGGAACGCATGAAGATCGAAGCGCTGCTGCGTCGTGAGATCGAAGAGCTGTTCCACGGCCGCAACCTGGCTGAGTGACCCATGTGCGATGCCGGCAGGCATCGCCACCCAGGCGGGACGCCCCGCCCCGTGGAGCCTGCGCTTGGCGCAATCTTCAGTTCCACGGCGATGTACCGACTTACGGCCCGGTGTGAAAACACCGGGCCGTTTCGTTTTTCCCAAAAAGGTAAGGAGCCCCCCACCCATGCCCTGGATCTACCTGCTGCTGGCCGGTCTGTTCGAGATCGGATTCGCCCTTGGAATGAAGTACTCCGAAGGTTTCAGCAAACCCGTGCCGACCGCCCTGACGGTGGTGTCGGCCCTGATCAGCCTGTACCTGATGAGCCAGGCGATGAAGAACATTCCGGTCGGCACGGCCTATGCGATCTGGACCGGCATCGGCGCCATGGGCGTGACGGTGCTGGGCATCTACCTGTTCAACGACAGCGCCTCGCCGGCGCGCCTGGCCTGCGTGGGCCTGATCGTGGCCGGTGTGATCGGCCTGAAGCTGGTGTCACCGAATTGAAGGGCGGCCCGACCAACGGTCGGGCCCCACCGTGTGGTTTGGTAGGCCCCCACCGTTGGTGGGGGTTGCCCTTTCAAATGCGGTAGGCAATGGTCTTCATCACCCTGGAGGCCAGCGCCATCGCGCCCGGGATCGGGAACGGCAGGCGGCGTGCGCCGGCCTGTTCGGCATGCTCGGCATGCCGGGCCTCGTCTTCCTTCATCACCCGGATGACCGCGCGGCTGCGCAGGTCGCCGGCCGGCAGGTCGACCAGGTGTTCGTCCAGATGGGCTTCCACCTGGCGCTCGGTCTCGACCACGAAGCCCAGGTTCCAGCCGTCGCCGCGCAGCCCGGCCAGGGTGCCGATGGTGTAGCTGCCGGCGTACCAGAGCGGATTGAACAGGCTCGGGCGGCTGTCCAGCTCGCCCAGGCGGGTGGCGCACCAGGCCAGGTGATCGGTCTCTTCCTGGGCCGCTTCCAGCAGATGTTCGCGGGTCGCCGGGTCGCGTGCCACCGCGGCCTGGCCGAAGTACAGGCCCTGGGCGCAGACCTCACCGACATGGTTGATGCGCATCAGCCCGGCCGCGTGGCGACGCTGGGCGCTGTCCATGCCGGGCTCGCCGGTGTCCGTGGCCGGATAGGGGCGGCTGGCCGGCGGGTTGCCGAACACCGTGTCCAGGGCGCGCTGCGCCTCGGTCAGCAGGTGGTCCAGCGGGGTGGTCTGGCGAAGCACGGTCATGGCGGCACGGCGTGGAGCGGGGGAAGCCCGATTCTCGCCCGGCCCCGGTCCCCTGCCAACCCGGGGCGGGCGCCGGCTTGCACCCGCCAGCCAAGCTGCGTACAATGCCGCCCCTTACGCTCCACCTTTCACAACGCGTGGCAGAGTTCCGGCGAGTCCTTCGCCGCAATGAGCCCGACCTAACCAAGAGTTCTTCATGAGCACTTTCACTGCCAAGAACGAGACCGTCCAGCGCGACTGGTACCTCGTCGACGCCGAGGGCAAGACCCTGGGCCGTCTCTGCACCGAGCTGGCCCGCCGTCTGCGTGGCAAGCACAAGCCGGTCTACACCCCGCACGTTGATACCGGCGACTACCTGGTCGTCATCAATGCAGAAAAGATTGTCGTCACCGGCAAGAAGCTGCAGGACAAGATGTATCACCGTTTCACCGGTTACATCGGCAACCTGAAGACCGAATCCCTCGCCCAGGCGCTTGAGCGCCACCCGGAGCGCGTGATCGAGACCGCCGTCAAGGGCATGCTGCCGAAGGGCACGCTGGGTCGCCAGATGTACCGCAAGCTCAAGGTCTACGCCGGCACTGAGCATCCGCACGCCGCACAGCAGCCGCAGGTTCTGGATATCTAATCATGGCTATCACTCAAAACTACGGCACTGGCCGCCGCAAGTCCTCCACCGCTCGCGTGTTCCTGCGCAAGGGTTCGGGCAACATCACCGTCAATGGCCGTCCGCTGGACGAGTTCTTCGGCCGTGAGACCGCTCGCATGATCGTGCGCCAGCCGCTCGAGCTGACCAAGAACACCGAGAGCTTCGACATCCTGGTCACCGCCGCTGGCGGCGGCACCACCGGCCAGGCCGGTGCGATCCGTCTGGGCATCGCCCGTGCTCTGGTCGAGTACGACGAGACCCTGAAGTCCGAGCTGCGCAAGGCTGGCTTCATGACCCGCGACGCCCGCGAAGTCGAACGTAAGAAGGTCGGTCTGCACAAGGCCCGCCGCGCCACCCAGTTCTCCAAGCGCTGATTTACCGCGCCTGGTTGGGCTCCTTCGGGAGCCCGCTGGATGGAAAAGCAAAAGCCCGGCTTCGGCCGGGCTTTTGTCGTTCTGGGGCTGCGCATTTCAAGGTTGCCGGCCAGCGGCCGGCACTACCCATGGTCCGTATGCCCGACCCCGGTCTCTGTCTGGAGGAGAGCCCCCTTGTTGTTCAAGGGGGCGCGCCGACAGGCGCGGGGATAAGGTGGGATGCGTGACCAAATTAAAAAGAAAAAGGCCTGATCTTTCGATCAGGCCTTTTTCTTTTTAATTTGGCTGCCCCTGATGGATTCGAACCACCGATGCCTGAGTCAGAGTCAGGTGCCTTACCGCTTGGCTAAGGGGCAATGTAACGTGTAACTATTTTCTCACTTTTCACGTTGAAAAACAACTTCAACGTGGTGGCTATGGGTGGACTCGAACCACCGACCCCAGCATTATGAGTGCTGTGCTCTAACCGGCTGAGCTACATAGCCTTGGTGAGCCCGCTATTCTGCTGATGTGTACAAGGGCTGTCAACACCTTTGTATCGTGCTTGTGGCCCGACAGACGGCATGGGATAGTCCCAACCAGTAGATTTTCTTAGGAGTCCGCATCGTGATCGATCCGGACGGCTATCGACCGAACGTCGGCATCGTGCTGATGCGGCAGGACGGGCAGGTGTTCTGGGCACGACGTGTGCGCCGGGATGGCTGGCAGTTCCCGCAGGGTGGCATGAACACCGACGAGACGCCTGTCGAGGCCATGTATCGTGAACTGCAGGAAGAGACCGGGCTGTTGCCGGAGCACGTTGAAGTGCTTGGGGCGACACCGGGCTGGCTGCGTTACAAGCTGCCGGCGCGTGCCATCCGCCGCAATGAACGCCAGGTCTGCATCGGCCAGAAGCAGGTCTGGTTCCTGCTGCGCCTGACCGGTGATGAGGCCCACGTCAGCCTGGACCATACCGACTCGCCCGAGTTCGATCATTGGCGCTGGGTCGACTTCTGGTACCCGGTGGAGCATGTGGTGGTGTTCAAGCGTGGCGTCTACGCGCGCGCGCTGCGACATCTGGCGCCGTTGGCCCAGGGGGTGGCGGGACAGGGCATCAGTGCCATGCCCAAGAGCGCTGCCGAGGCCTGGATGCCAGGCCACGCGGCCGGCCACGACAGGCCCAGGAAGCGCACGCCCAAGCGCGGCGGATACTGGCCGCGCAAGGCGAAGGGTGAACCGGGGGCCGTTTGACGGGGAAGCTGCGCAAAGCGCGGAGCGAGCCGTCACAACGCCCCCCTGCCGGGTATTTCCGGCAGCAACTGGCTGTCCGTCTGGCAAGCCTGCCCTGGCTGCTGTTGTGCGTGGTGGTCCTCGCCGACACCGCATGGATGCCGCTTGCGCTGGGGGTGGCCCTGGCCCTGGCCACCGGTGCCGGCGCCCTGTTCCTGGCGGACTACCTGATTCGGCGGAGGGCAGCAGGCGGCGAGCGCTGCTGGCTGATCGTCTTCCTTGGCACGCCGGTGCTGGCGCTGTTGTGTCTGTAGCCGCCCTACGGCGGGCCGGTTGGACCGGAGGCTGAACCTTATCGAGAATGGTTCAGGTCGCTGATTGACAACCATTCTCGTTTCCATTGGAATAGCGACCAGGCCGCTACTGGCCTGCTGCCCTGGTTCCCGCCCGTGTACGTCTGCATCTGCAACGGTGTTACCGACCACCAGATCCGCGAAGCCGCCAGCCATGGCGTCACGTCGGTGGCCGAGCTGACCATGCGCACCGGATGCGGCGCCACCTGCGGCTCCTGCCTGGACATGGCCGGCGAGCTGCTGGCCAAGGCGCGTGCCACCCACGATCTTCCGTTGCCGGTACTGGGTCTGGCGCAGGTCGCTTGAGTCGTTTCGCGGCGCGTTGACGCCGCACGCTCCTGGTCTTCATTGCTGGCCGCAGTAGCCAATGCACACGATTCGCGTTCCTTCACGCGCAGGCGCAAGGCGTTACAGTGCCCGCGATTTCAGCGTGCAGGAGCATCCCCATGAAGGGCGACACCAAGGTCATCGAATTCCTCAACAAGGTCCTCTACAACGAGCTGACCGCGATCAACCAGTACTTCCTGCACGCCAAGATGCTCAAGAACTGGGGCATCAAGGAACTGGCCGAACACGAGTACAAGGAATCGATCGAGGAAATGAAGCATGCCGACATGCTCGCCGATCGCATCCTGTTCCTTGAAGGCCTGCCGAATTTCCAGGCGCTGGGCAAGCTGCGCATCGGTGAGAACCCGACCGAGATCCTGCAGTGCGATCTGTCGCTGGAACGCGATGGCGTGGTCACCCTGCGCGAGGCCGTGGCCTATGCCGATTCGGTCGGCGACTACGTCAGCCGCCAGCTGTTCGTGAAGATCCTCGATTCCGAGGAAGAACACATCGACTGGCTGGAAACCCAGCTGGAGCTGATCGAGCGCATCGGTGAGCCGAAGTACCTGCTGAGCAAGCTCGAAGAGTGACTCAACGGGCCTGGCCGGCGAGGTAGCCGGTCAGCGCCACGCGCGCGCGGGCGAACTCCGCTACCAGCAGCGCCACTGCCACGGCAGGGCGCTGCAGGCTGCCACTGCGGGCTTCGTGTTCGATCCGCCGCGCCACCGCTGACAGCGACAGCGCGCCGACGTTGGCGCTGGAGGATTTCAGGCTGTGCGACAGCGCCTGCAGGCGTTCGACGTCGTTGCCCTGCGCCGCCTGCTGCAGCTGCTGCACCAACTGCGGTGCGTCTTCCAGGAACACCGTTACGATCTGCGCGGCGGCATCGCCGATCACCGCCTGCAGTTCATCCAGCACGCTGCGATCAAGCACCGGCTGTGGAACCGGGGTCGCGCGCGTTCGTTCATCGTCCAGTCTTTCGCCGTCGGGCACGCTCGGGGTTGCGGCAGGTTGAACGGGGTGCGGCAGCGGTGCATGTCCGCGATCCACGCAGACCTGCCCCCAACGCTGCAGCAACGCATGCAGTGCTTCACGGGTGATCGGCTTGGACAGGTAGTCGTCCATGCCCGCCTGCAGGCAGCGTTCGCGATCACCGGCCATGGCGTTGGCGGTCATCGCGATGATCGGCAACCGCGTGCGCCCGGCTTCGGCTTCCTCCCTGCGCCAGCGCTGTGTCGCGCTGTAGCCGTCGAGCACCGGCATCTGGCAATCCATCAGCACCACGTCGATTCCACCTTCGCGCAGCAGTGCGAGGGCCTGCTCGCCGTCGGCGGCATTGCGCACGCGACACTGGAAGACCCGCAGCAGGTGCTCGGCCACCATCCGGTTGACCGTGTTGTCTTCGACCAGCAGCACATGCAGATCCAGTGGCGGCAGCGCGGCGGCCGGACTGGCGCCTTCGGCGTTGGCAAGCAGCGCTGCCGGACGTGCAGTGGCTGTTGGCTGCGCCAGCAGGGCGTGCAGGTCGGCATCGTTGAATGCGCTGTGCAGCTGCTGCTGGCGCGGCCGTGCTGCAACCGGGTCGTCCTGCAGCCACAGCACCTGCAGTGCGTCGTCGGCACCGCGCTCGGCCAAGGTGCGCTGCAGGGCCGCCTCGCCATTGCGGCGGTGGCGCGCGTCGACCAGCAGCCATGCCGGTGTGCTCTGGCCCGGGCGTGGTGCTGCGCGCAGGCGTTCCATTGCCTCATCAATGCTGGCCAGCGGCTGCACCTGCAGGCCGTGGTGCGCGGCGATGCGCTCGACGCGTGGCTGCAGCTGCGCATCGGCGGTGTACAGCAGCAGCGCTGCCGGTGAGCGGGCGAGCGCCGGCAGGTCGCCGGGAACCTTCAGCAGCGGTATTTCAAACCAGAAGGTTGCGCCCTGGCCTGGGGTGGAATGCACGCCGATGTCGCCATGCATCAGGTCGGTGATGCGCTTGCAGATGGCCAGGCCCAGGCCGGTGCCACCGTAGATGCGGGTGGTGGACGCGTCGGCCTGGCTGAAGGACTGGAACAGCCGCGCCTGCAGGGCCTCATCGATGCCGATGCCAGTGTCGATCACTTCGAAACGCAGCTGGTGCTGGGCGGGTCCTTCGCCCAGCCGCTGCACGCGCAACTGCACCTGGCCGCGTGCGGTGAACTTGATGGCATTGGCCAGCAGGTTGCCCAGGACCTGGCGCAGGCGCACCGGGTCGCCGCGTACCGGCAGGCGCACGGCCGGATCCAGTTGCAGGCTCAGCGTCAGGCCCTTGGCTTCGGCGGCGCGCTGCAGCAACTGCACCACGCCATCGAGCAGTTCGCGCAGGTTGAAGCTGGTGATCTCCAGCTCCAGCGCCTGGGCTTCCAGGCGCGAGTAGTCGAGGATGTCATCGACGATGCGCAGCAGCTGCTGCGAGCTGGCCGAGGCGGTGGCCAGCATCTGCCGCTGGTCTTCGCCCAGCGGGCCGCGGGCAATCAGCTCCAGCATCGGCAGGATGCCGTTGAGCGGCGTGCGGATTTCATGGCTCATGGTGGCCAGGAATTCGCCCTTGGCCAGCACGGCTGCTTCTGCTGCCTGCTTGGCCTGCAGCAGCTGATGTTCCAGCTGGCCCTGGCGCTCGGTGGTGCGCCGCAGCTGGTCGCGTTCGCTGGTCAGGGTGATGCGTTCGCGCTGCAGTGCCGTCAGCGCGCGATTGCGCGAACGCAATCGCAGGCCCAGTACCAGCAGGGCGACGATGGCCAGCGCCAGCACCGCCAACAGCGCGACCGTCGGTGACACTCAGAGCACCGCGTTGTGGAAGTCGAAGTTCAGGTCGCTGCCGGCTGACTGCACCATGTTGCCCTGGATGTAATCGACACCGCCGACCCACATCGCGGCCGCTGCCTGCGGGTCCTCGATCTGCTGGCCGATGATCTGCAGGCCGGCTGCATGCGCCTGCTCGATCGATCGGCGCAGTTCTTCGCGCGTATCGGGGTTGGAGTGGCTGCTGGAAAAGCGTGCGGCCATGCGCACGAACGACAGGGGCAACTGGGTAAGCAGGGCCAGGGCTTCGCTGCCCGGTTCGAACTGGCTCAGGCAGAAGCGCACGCCGACGCTGGCCATGCGCTGGCAGAACTGCTGCAACGGCACGGTGTGGATCAGTGCATCGGGCAGGCGCACGTCGATCACCAGCGCGCTGCCGGGCAGGCGGCGTTGCTGCAGTGACTCCAGCAGCCAGTCGGCGAAGGCATCGCGCTGCAGGGTGCGCAGCGACTGCGAGACGAACAGGTTCAGCGGCTGGGTGGCGTGGCGATACAGGTCGAGCAGACCCATCGCATGCTCCAGCACCTGCTGGTCGAGGTCGGCGATGCGGCCGGCCGCCTCGGCTGCCGGAATCACCTGGCCGGCGGTCAGTACGCTGCCATCGGTCCGGCGCAGGCGCAGCAGCAACTGGTACTGCGCGCTGCTGCCGCCGGCGACGGCGACGATCGGCTGGTAAGCGAGCTCGAGCTGGCCCTCCAGCAACGCCAGGTGCTCCTGCTCGGTCGTGACCTGGCGATGCACGTGGCCGGCCACGCCGGCGCTGAGCAGGCGTGCCTGCAGGGTGGTACGTTCGATCGCTTCCAGGGCGCTGCTGGCATCGTCGAAACCCGGCGACAGCGGCGCGTAGCCGACCACGCCACGCAGGTGTACCGACTCGTCGTCGCGGATCACGAAGGCGCGCGCCGACAGCTGCTCACGCAGGGTGCCGGCGATCGCTTCCAGGCTGTCCTCATCGGCGTTGCGCGCCAGCAGCAGGAAGCTGTTGTCGTTCAGGCGCGCCAGCAGGTGCGGATGGCCAGCCTCGGCAAGGCGTTGCCCGGCCTGCACCATCAGCCGCTCGAAGGCCGCATAGCCATAGCGTTCGCGCAGGCCCAGCGCGCTGGAGATTTCCACGAAGAACACGCCACCGCGTTCGTGCTGGGCCAGCGTCGCGTTGAGTTGCTGCAGCACATGGTGGCGCGTGGGCAGCCCGGTTTCCGGGTTGCTGGTGGCCGGAGCACCGTTGGCACCGGGCAGGGTTGCTGCCTGCGCGCGTGCGCGGCGGATACGGTTGGCCACCGCGGCAATCAGGTGGCGCGGCCGGATCGGCTTGCTCAGGTAATCGTCGGCACCGCAGTCGAGCACTTCGAACTGGCGCTCCGGATCCGGGTCGCCGCTGAGGAAGACGATCGGCAGCAGCTGCATGCCGGGCTGCTGGCGGATCATCGCGGTCAACCGCATGCCATCCAGCCCGGGCAGGTGCAGATCCATCAGGATCAGGTCAGGGCGTTGCTCGCGGATGGCCTGCTGCACGCCATCGGCATCGCCGAGCACGATCGCCTGCATGCCGGCGCCATGCAGCACGCTCTGTGCGAACAGCGCCTGGGCACGATCGTCTTCGACGATCAGCACGCGGTAGGGCGAGTCGGCATCGACAGGCGGGATGTCACTGTTGCCCGCCTCGGGCAGTGCCGCGGTGGAGGGCAGGGGGGGCGGAGCCGCCAGTCGGGCGCCGTCGCCGGGCACCGACAGGGCGGGTGCCTCTGACACCGCCGGTACTCCTTCGGCAGGCGTTGCCGCGGCCAAGGGGGCGGCCCAACGTTGCCAATGATCGGCCGGAGGGGTTTCAGCGCGTCCCGGGCGGGGGCCCGCGGCGGATTCGTTTGCGGCCATCGATGCTCCTGGTGTTCGCGGCCATTATGCGACAAGCCTGCCGATCAACCGGTACGCGGTTGCCGTTGTCCGTCGTGGCTGCCGCCACGTGCCAACCAGCGCACGCTTTTCCACAGGGTGCGCCAGACCAGCCAGACCAGCAATGCGCCGGCCACGCTGCAGGCCAGCACTACCACCAGCGCGATCCATGGATGCGCCAGCGCGAGCGCCAAGCCGCCGATCACCACCGTATCTTCGGCCGCAGAGGCGACCCAGTTGCTGGCCGGTTCCGGTGAGGTGTTGAGCAGGGCGCGGGTGCCGGCCTTCAGGCCATGGCTGGCCAGTGCAACGCCCGCGCCGGCGACCAGTGCACCGGTGCCCAGGTTGCCATCGGGCGACAGTGTCGCTGCCGCGAGGAAAGCACCGGCGGGCACGCGCGCCAGGGTCTGCACCAGGTCCCAGGCTGAATCCACGCCGGGAATCTTGTCGGCGAAGAATTCGGCAATGGCCAGCGCCGCCGACGTGCCCAGCACCCACCACGACTCGGTGGCCTGCAGCGCCGGTGGCAGGTCGACCCAGCCGAGCAGGCCGGCGATGCCGACGCCGAATACGGTGAGGTAGACGCGGATGCCGGCCAGCCAGGCCAGCAGGATGCCGATCACGAACAGGTGGGCTTCGGTCATGGCGGGCTCCGGCGGCGGAACTGTGCGGGGTGCCACACTATCGACCATGGAGTGGCTGAATGCCACCGCCCGGTACCGGCCGGCACCGGGGAAACCTGCCGTTCCTGTCATACACTAGCCCGTCGTTTGCCCCAGGGGCCGTATTGGCGGCGCTTCGGCGCTGCCACGGAGACTACCCATGAACAACCGCCCTCCCATGCGCGTGCAGGTCCGCCTTCCCGGTGCCGCGCAACCACCCGCCGACCGCCGTCGCCTGCTGGTGATCGCCGGCATCTGGCTGCTGAGCCTGGTGCTTGCGGTGCTGGGTGGCTGCTGGCTGGGCACGCCGCGCGGTGAACAGGGCCAGCGCGTGCAGGCTGCCGAGAAGCGCGCCGATACGCTGCAGACGCAGCTGACCGAACTGCGCCAGAAGCAGGCCACGCTGGAAGCGTCGGACCGCATCAGCCGCGCCGCCAACAACGAAGTGCAGTCTTCGCTGGCCGAGCGTGATGAAGAGATCGCCGGCCTGCGCGCTGACGTCGCCTTCTACGAACGCCTGGTGGGCTCGACCAGCCAGCGCAAGGGCCTGAACACCCATTCGATTGAATTCAGCCCGGAATCGGCCGGCACCTGGCAGTACAGCGTGGTGCTGACCCAGAACCTCAACCGCGGAGCGATCAGCCAAGGGCAGATGCGTTTCACGGTGGAAGGCGTGAAGAACGGCAAGCTGGCCACCATCAGCTGGGACGAGCTGCACCAGCGCAGCAAGGTGCCGGGACAGGATTACTCGTTCCGGTACTTCCAGCAGCTCACCGGCAGCGTGATGCTGCCGGCTGACTTCACCCCGCAACGGGTGAAGGTGACATTGGGGAGTGGTGCGGGGGGCACCACGCAGGTATTCGACTGGAAACAGGCCGGCGCACCGGCCAGCAAAGGGGAGTAGGCAGATGTTCGGAAGCAGCAAATCCAGCCGTGACGGCCAACTGGTGGTGGATGCCCTGATCGGCAACCAGGTGGTGATCCGTGGCGATGTGGAATTCAGTGGTGGCCTGTACGTGGAAGGTCGCATCCACGGCAAGGTGATTGCCCAGGAGGGCGCCAGCGCGGCGACCCTGACCCTCGCCGAGCATGGCGTGATCGAAGGCGAGATCCGCGCCCAGGTGGTGGTCATCAGTGGCCGCCTGGACGGCGATGTCCATGCCACCGAGAAGGTCGAGCTGACCCCGAGTGCGCGGGTCAACGGCAATGTTCACTACCAGGTGGTGGAAATGAATGCGGGTGCCCAGCTGAACGGCCGGCTGATCCATGCCAGCGCCCCGATGCAGGCCTTGCCGGCGCCGGAAGGCGAAGCATCCGCTGACGGCAAGGGCGACACCGCCGCCCGCCGCAAGCTGGCCGAGGCGATGGCTTGAAAGCCAGCGCCGGCGCCCCCATGCTGAGCCCATGAACACGCTCGTCTCCCTCCCCGGCGCCACGCCGGCCGCCGCGCCCGACTACCAGTCGCTGGATCGGCCGCTGAACTTCACCGAGGCCGCTGCGGCCAAGGTCAAGGAACTGATCCAGGACGAGGGCAACCCCGACCTGTCATTGCGTGTGTACATCGAGGGCGGCGGCTGTTCGGGCTTCCAGTACGGGTTCGAGTTCGACGAGAACCGTGCCGGCGATGACCTGGCGGTGCAGACCAGCGGGGTCACCCTGCTGGTCGATCCGCTCAGCCTGCAGTACCTGATGGGTGCCGAAGTGGATTACACCGAGAGCCTGACCGGTGCGCAGTTCGTGATCCGCAATCCGAACGCCAAGACCACCTGCGGCTGCGGCAGCAGTTTCAGCATGTAATTGCAGGGCGTGGGGCATGCACCCCGCGCGCTGCCTTCGGCAGATCCACGCCATGCGTGGATGACCGTTGCTGCAACCACAGGCGGGTTTCTGCACAGTCTGCGGCTTGCCACTTGCCGTGATTGGCGGCAGGCTAGCTGGATGCTCAATTCTCCTTCGCCGCTTTCCGGTTTTGCCTTCGTGGGTGAACCGTTGGAGCGCGCCGATGCCATGCGCGAAGATGCCGATGCTCTGGCGCGCCTGTGGCCCGATGCGCGCATTCTTGTCCTGGACCAGGACGGCACCGCCTTCACCGGTGACGACGACCAGCCGCTGGCGTTGACCGGCGCCGATGTCGGTGGCGGGCCAGGTGTTGCGATCTTCCTCGGCCTGCGTGGCGAGCAGGCGTGGTTCTCGGTGGAAGCGGCCAGCGTGACGGTCACCGCGCCACGCCGGCTCGATCTGCGCCAGGCCGCGCTGCTGTGGACCGTGGCCGATGCGACCGCCTTCAGCTACGCCCGTGGCATGTCCTACTGGCAATCGCGTACCCGCTTCTGCGGTGTCTGCGGCGGTGCCGTGACGTTCGCCCGGGGGGGCTTCGTCGGCCGCTGCCCGCAGTGCGCGACCGAGCACTATCCGCGCGTCGACCCGGCCGTGATCGTCGCGGTGGAAAACCAGGGCCGGCTGTTGCTGGGCCGCCAGTCCAACTGGGCGCCGCGCCGCTATTCGGTGCTGGCCGGCTTTGTCGAGCCGGGCGAGACCTTCGAGCAGACCGTAGCGCGCGAAGTGCACGAAGAGAGCAAGGTGCGGGTGACCGCCTGCCAGTACCTTGGCTCGCAGCCCTGGCCGTTCCCCGGCGCCTTGATGGTCGGATTCCGCGCGCAGGCACACGACGACGTGCCGACCGTGGATGGCGAGCTGGAAGACGCGCGCTGGTTCAGCGCCGAGGACGTTGGCGCGGCCCTCGCGCGTGACGTCGAGGACGATGGAGAAGGCATCCGTCTGTCACCGCCGATTTCCATTTCGCGGGGCCTGATCGAGCATTGGTACCGCCAGCAACCGGCATCCGGCGGCGCCAGCATTGCCGCCACCTGAACACGCAGCCGGTTACAGTACGGTTCACCGCTGACGGCGACGCTGCGACAGGTAAGGTAACGACGCCGAACGCTCGCTCGTAGGGAGACCTGCCATGTTCACCACCCTGGTCGCCGTGTTGGTGGCACTGGCCCTTGGCCATGTCGCCCCGGCCGCTGCCGCGTCGCTGCGCCGTTTCGACGGCTTCCGGCGTTGGCTGGGCTGGCTGGACGCGCGCGGTGGTCGGGCCTGGCAGGGGGCCGCCGGCGTGGCGCTGGCGATCGTACCGCCACTGCTGCTGATGGCGCTGGTCGCCTGGCTGCTGCGCGGGGTGCTGTTCGGCCTTCCGGCGCTGCTGCTGGGCGTGGCCGTGCTGGCCTGGTGCTGGGGCCCGCGCGATCTGGACCGCGACATCGAAGCGATCATCGATGCCGACGATGCGCCGACCCGGCAGGCGGCGGTACGCAACCTGCAGTCGGCCGGTGGCAGCCTGCGCGAGGATGTTCCTTCACTGGTCGAGGCGACCGTGCTCAACGCCCTGCGGCGCTGGTTCGCGGTGCTGTTCTGGTTCCTGCTGCTGGGCCCGGTGGGGGCTCTCGGTTATCGCCTGCTGGCACTGATGGCGGAAAGCCCGATGCGCGCGCGCGTGCCGGTGGAGCCGCTGGCGCTGGCACAGCGGCTGCTGGGCTGGATCGAGTGGCCGGTGGCACAGTTGATGGCGTTCTCGATGGCCCTGGTCGGCAACTTCGACACGGCCTGGAAAGCATGGCGCCAAGCGCATGGTGGGCGCTTGGCCGGCGGCATTGGTTTCCTGGGTGCGGTGGCGCGTGCCAGCGTCAATGCCGAGCTGCGCGAAGACGCTCACGATTACACCGAAGCCGGCCTGCTGCCGGTGTGGCAGCGGTTGCCGGACCTGCGGGATGCGATGAGCCTGGTGTGGCGGATGCTGCTGCTGTGGCTGGCGGTGCTGGCCCTGCTGGTGATCGCGGGCTGGGTGACTTAGTTGTTCTTTCTGCAGGGCTTGCCGCCCTGCACCCGCTGGAAGCAACTGCAACTGCAACTGCAACTGTAACAGCGGCTCTGGATTTCCGTGGGTTTGGTGGGGCGGTGTGGGGCTGCAGGACACGCCGTTAACCCATCCATGGGGGCTCGATGGCGCCATCCATGGCGCCAACGGTCCTGCAGCCCCACACCGCCCCAGCCCCGACAGTTTCCGATGACGGCCAGTAGATCCACGCCATGCGTGGATGCCGAGCGGAGCGACCCGCTTCGGCTTTTGATCTTCTCTTTTTCTTTCCTGTGGTGGACGCGCACGGAAATTGTCCGTGGCCGGGCGGGTGGGTTGCGCAGGGGCGTAAGCGCCATGGATGGCGCGACCGAGCTTACATGGACGTACTTGCAGCGGCCCCTGCGCAGCCCACCCGCCCGGCCAACCCCAGCTTCTGCCGCCCACCACGAGGGGCTGCGCCGTTGGCTGGAAACCTACACCGGGGCCAGCGCGGTGAACGGAGCCCACGGCAGGTTGCGCAGCACGGCATAGCCGGGCAGCAGCCACAGCCAGAACGTGGGGCTGGCCAGTACCCGCATCAGTGGATCAAGCACGCGCGGGCGTACGCCGGCGGTGTTGAGCAGCATCAGGAACAGGAAGGGCAGGCTGATGACCAGCAATGGGTTCATCGCCATCGCGCCGGGCAGGTCGAAGTGGACCAGTGAGTACAGGCAGCGCGTGCTGCCGCAGCCGGGGCAGTAGAAGCCGGTCAGTGCGTACAGCGGACAGCCCGGCAGCGGATTGCCGGAGACATACGGATTGACGTGGCGCAGGACCACGGCGGCACCCGCAGCCAGGCCGGACGCGGCCAGCAGCGGAGCCCAGCGGGTGAGTCGGGAACGAGCAGGAAGTGCGGACATGCGGGGGCGGGATCCGGCGCATGGCCGGACCCCGTCGCGGGCATCAGTAGCTGCCGTTGCCGCCGCTCAGGGCGCCCAGGCCGCCAACGGCCATGATGATGATGAAGTACAGGACGCCAACCACAACGGCAGCGATGGCCGACCAGATGGCCCACTTCTTGGCCTTGTCGGCCGAATCACGGGCACCGGCGACGTCGCCGGCAGCCAGCTTGCCGTTGACCTGGGCGGCGTAGACGATCGACACGATGCCGGCCGGCAGGCAGCAGAACAGGGTGGACAGGATGGCCCAGACCAGATTGTTGGGGACCTGCGCAGTGGTGGTATTCATGGTTCAAGCTCCTCGATGGGTGGTGGTGGTGAATCAAAGGTCGGATAGAGCGCCCAGCGCGGCCAAGCCGCCGAACAGCCCGAACCACAACAGCAACAGGACCGGCAGGGCTGCGGCCGAAGCCACCGCCCACCAGCCCGCCTTGCGCGACGCGCTATAGGCCCCCGGCAGGTCACCGGCCGCATTGCGACCATCGACCTGGGCGGCATACACGATCGACACCACGCCCAACGGCAGGCAGCAGAACAGCGTCGTCAGGATCGCCCAGACCAGATGGTTGGGGATGTAGACCGGACGGCTGAGCGGTGGCGGTTGATTCAAAGCAAGACTCCATTCCTTGGCGGTCGGCGTGTCGTAGACAGGCCGAACCTCCCCCCTGTGGGTGCGTAATCTACCGCAACCGACGACGCATGTATGCGTTTTCAGCCCCGTCAGGCTTTGCATCGCCTCTGGACGGTGGCGTATGCAGCGACCCGTCATCGTCCCCGGAAGGGGACGATTGCGTCAGGCGAGGTCGCCGCGCAGGCTGCGGACCTGCGCTTCCAGGGCGGCGGCATCGGTGGAATGGCCATCCACCGCCGGGGCGGCAACCACCTCCACTGTCGCCCGGAACCGGCGCGGCACGCGCATGCGGCCCAGACGGGTATCGCGGCGGCTCCACATGCTCGACCACATGCCGCGCAGGGCCATCGGCACCACCGGTACCGGGCGGCGTTCAAGGATCTTCTCCACGCCGGATTTGAACGGTGCCATCGTGCCGTCGCGGGTCAGTGCGCCTTCCGGGAAGATGCATACCAGTTCGCCCTCGGCGAGTGCGGCATCGACCTCATCGAACGCGCGCTGCATCAGGGCAGGGTCTTCGCGCGCACCGGCGATCGGAATCGCCTTGGCGGTGCGGAAGATCCAGCGCATGACCGGGATGTTGAAGATCCTGTAGTACATGACGAAGCGCACCGGGCGCGGGATCGTCGCCGACAGGATCAGCGCGTCCATGTAGCTGACGTGGTTGCAGACCAGCAGCGCGGCGCCCTCATCGGGCACGTTCGCTTCGATGCCGTGCGGGCGCAGCCGGTACAGCGTGCGCACCATCACCCAGCTGAGGAAGCGCATCAGGAATTCGGGGACGATGGTGAAGATGTAGATCGCCACCACGGCATTGGCGATGGCCAGTGCCAGAAACAGCTGCGGGATGGTCCAGCCGAGCAGGCGCTGGGTGAGCAGGCCGAGTACGGCCGCAGCGACGATGAAGCCGGAGTTCTGGATGTTCAGCGCAGCGAATACGCGCGACATCTCCGATTTCGGCGTGCGGCTCTGGATCAACGCAAACAGCGGCACCACGAAGAAGCCGGTGAACAGGCCGATGCCGAGCAGGTCGATGATGATGCGGATGCTGCCGGCCTGGTGCACGAACTGGGTGACCGACAGGCCCTGCGCGGTGGCCTCACCGGCGCGTGCGAAGTACAGGTCCAGCAGGAAGGCGGTCATGCCGAATGCACCCAGCGGCACCAGGCCGATCTCCACCGTGCGCGCCGACAGCTTCTCGCACAGCAGCGAACCGACGCCGGTGCCGACCGAGAACAGCGCCAGGGCGAAGATGTACAGGGTGGGCTCGCCACCGAGGTTGGTGACCGCATAGGACGGCAGCTGCGCGGTCAGGATGGTGCCGACGAACCAGAACCAGGACACGCCGAGGATGGCGTTGCGTACCGCCTTCTGTTTCCTGGCCATGCGCAGCACGGCCAGCGATTCGGGGATCGGGTTCCAGTTGATCTTCAGGTCCGGGGCGCCGGCATCGACCTTGGGGATCATGCGCGCGGCCAGGTTGCCGCAGATCGCCAGCGTGATGACCGCAGTGGCGGCCACGATCGGGCCATGGCTGCCTGCCAGGGTGAACACCAGGCCGCCGACGATCATGCCGGTCAGGATCGACATCGACGTGCCCATCTCGACCAGGCCATTGCCACCGGTCAGTTCTTCCGGACGCAGTACCGAGGGCAGCACCGAGTACTTCACCGGGCCGAACAGGGTGGACTGCAGGCCCGTGCAGAACAGGGCCACCAGCAGCACCGGCAGGCTCTCGGTGAGAAAGCCCACCGCAGCCAGCGACATGATCACGATCTCCATGGTGGTGGTGATCACGATCAGCCGCGACTTCTCCAGCTTTTCCGCGATCTGCCCGGCCAGGGCGGAGAACAGGAAGTAGGGAAGGATGAACAGCGCCGGCGCCAGGTTGGTGTAGAGCGTGCGCTCGCTCTCGGCCACGCCCAGATAGAACAGCAGGCCGATGATCGCCTGCCGGTACACGTTGTCGTTGAAGGCACCCAAGCCCTGCACGATGAAGAACGGCAGGAAACGGCGCTGGCGCAGCAGGGCGAACTGGTTGTGACCGGACATGGAACCTCCTTGGACCGGCGCAGCCTAGCATTCCTGCCCGTATGCAGGGACGACGGGACCGTCGTTCCGGGGGTACTGGATGCCGCCGTGGACGCATGCCACTCCAGCAGATCACGCCACGCGTGGATGCCGCACCAGTAGATCCACGCCATGCGTGGATGCCGTCCGCTCAGGCCAGGCCGCGCACCGCGCCATTGGCCGCTGCTCTCACCTTCGGCAACATCCGCAGCACCAGCGCCATCTGCGTGCGGATCAACTGCAGTTTCGGCGGCATCGTCTCATCGAGCTGCTCCAGTTCCGCAGCCACCGCACGATCGGCGTCGTTGTCTTCCTCTGACACCGGCTGCTGCGCCGTCAATGCCGATGCCAGCTGCTGCAGCGCTTTACGCACCCGCTCGCCGGCGGCCAGCGCGAGTGGATCGCCCGCGTAGCTGTCGACCTGGTCGCGGTGCGCACCCAGCGCCGACAGATGCCCGAGCAGGGTGTTGGACAAGGCCAGGAAGTGGAAACCCGAATCGAGGTTGCGGCGCACGTGGCCCGGTTCGCGCAGCATGTTCGACAATGCGGTGGACAGTGCGGCATCGGCGTTGTGCATGTCGCGGCGGGCGATGCGGTAGGCCAGGTCGTCGCGCATGCCGCTGCGGTACTGGCCCAGCACCGATTCCAGATAACGGGCGGCGGTATCCAGCACCCGCGCCAGCACGCGGTGCAGCTGTCGACCCTGCCAGTCCGGCAGGATCAGGAACGCGGCCGCTGCGGCGATTGCGCACCCCAGGACCGTATCGACCATGCGCGGCACGATCAGCACGAAGCCGTCGCCGATCAGGTTGAAGCAGGTCAGCGCCATCACCGTGATGGCGGCCGAGGCGACCAGATAGCGGTCGGTACGGGTGAAGAAGAACAGCAGTGCCGACAGCAGTGCGATCAGCAGCTGGATCTCCAGCGTTGGGAACAGCTGCAGCAGCGCCCAGGTCAGCACCAGGCCGGCGAGCGTACCGACGATGCGCTGGGCCAGGCGCTGGCGGGTGGCACCGAAGCTGGGCCGGCACACGAACACGATGGTCAGCAGGACCCACGAGCCGTTCTGTGCATTGAACAGGCGGATGGCAACGAAACCGGCGATCAGCGCCAGCGCCATGCGCAGGCCATGGCGGAACAATACCGAGCCGGGGGTGAGCTGCTGGCGCAGGCGCACGCCCATTTCGCGCAGTGTGTGCGGGTTGCTGTCGCGCAGGCGGGTGTCGACGTTGTCCAGGCTGGCTTCGGATCGTTCGGCATCGAGCAGGCGGCGCTCGATGCTGCGCAGGTTGTGCACCAGCAGGTCCAGCGAGCCGAGCAGGCGCTGCCACTGCGGGCGTTGCTGGTCGCGCAGGTAGGCCAGGGCATCGGCCAGATCGCGCCCGGCCTGCTGGTTGCTCTCGCCGTAGACGAACGGACGACGCAGCCGGATCGCTTCGCCCAGCCGTGCGCAGGCCTGGCCCTGCAGGTCGAGCAGGCGCTGGCAGCGGTACAGCACGTCGCTGTGGAAGAACGCGTCGACCAGCGCGCCGTACGGGTAATGCGAGGAGCTGGCGCGCTCATGGAAATCCTGTGCCATGTAGTACAGGCGCAGGTACAGGCCGGAGTTGACGCCGGGCCGTCCGGAGCGGCCAAAGCGCGCCAGGATCGCCGTCTTCGCCTCGTTCAGCGCGCCGACCACGCGACGGTTCTGTTCGGCCAGGTCGAGCTGGCGGCGCTGCAGGTCGGCCTCGCGCACGGGTTCGAACAGCGCGGCCTTGAGCTGCAGGTAACGCCCCAGTTCCACGTACAGCCGGGCCACGCGCTCGCGCACCGGCCGGTTGGCGAACAGCGTGGTCCACAGGATCGACAGCAGCCCGTACCAGACCGCACCCGCAAGCAGGTGGCTGACCGCATCCAGCGCACTGTGCAGGTCATGGGCGCCATGCTGTTCCAGGCCGATCATGGTGTAGATGGCCAGCGTCACGGTCGCCTGGGCGATGGATGCGTAGCGCTCGCCGAGTGCACCGAGCAGTGTCAGACCGAACGTGGACAGCGCCAGGGCCGCGATGAAGATCCACGGCCAGGGGAACAACCAGATCACCGAGGCCGCTGCCAGGCAGAAGCACAACAGCGACAGCAGCACGGCCTTGGTCCGCCCCCACCAGTTGTCATCGGTCTCGGCAATCGCACTGGCGATGATGCCGAGGAACACGCCGGGCAGCGCGGTCAGCGCATCCAGATGCCAGCACACGGCCATGGCCGCGGTCAGGGCAATGAACACCCGCAGGCCATAGCTGGCCTTCTCGTGGGCCCACAGGCGGCTGAGGCGGGATTCGCGTGCGGACATGCAGGCTCGGCGAAAGGATCGGCCACCATTATTACGGGCCACGGGTGAAATCCGGTAGCACCGCGCCATGCGCGGCGTGGCATGCAACCGCCGGGCATGGCCCGGCGCTACCGAGGCCCGTTACATGTCGAACCGCACGCTGAGCGCGAAGGTGCGCGGCAGGCCGACGCCGGCATTGGACCAGTACCTGCGGTTGGCCAGGTTCTCCACGCTGGCCCGCAGGGTCAGCGGATGGCCGGAGGCCAGCAGGCGGTAACCGACGCCGGCGTTGACGAGGGTGTAGTCGGGCAGCTTCAGGGTGTTGTCGGCGTCGTACCAGACATCGCCGTAGTAGCGCACGGCGGCATAGGTCTCCAGCCCTTCCACCCACGGCAGCTGGTAAGTGGCGTGCAGCACGCCGCTCCAGCGCGCAGCACCGACGGTACGGTTGCCTTCCTGCGCCGCGCTGCCCGGTGACAGCTTGTCGTAGGTCGGGTCCAGCCAGGTCACGCCACCGCCCACGGTCAGCGCATCGGTCAGGTGCAGGTCGGCGCTGGCTTCGACGCCTTCGTACAGGGTGATGCCATCCTGCACCAGGCGCTTGCCTGCATCGGTCAGCTGATCGATGTTGGCGCCACGTTCCAGGCGGAACGCAGCGACGTTCGCGTTCCAGCGATTCGCTTCCACCTTGGCGCCGATCTCGTACTGCTTGCTGATGGTGGGGGCGAGCACATCGCCGGCATTGATGTAGCTGTTGCCTACGCGGCTGCCTGCTTCCAGCGACTCGATGTAGCTGGCATACAGGGTGACGGCCTCGCTGGGCTTGAACATGACCGCATAGGTCGGGGTGACCGGATAGGTGTGGTACGCGCCCTTGGTCTCGAAGTCGCTGTAGCGCCAACCGGCCAGCACCGACCAGCCATGGCTGAGATCGACGGTATCGCTGACGAACACCGCCTGCTGCACGGTCTCGTCACCGCGGGTCATCACCCGGGAACCCACCGCGTCGTGACGGATGCCATGGCGCTGGTAGAGGTTGGCGCGGCCGATCAGGCTGAACTCGTAGGGACGGTCCCAGCCCAGCCCGGTCTGGTGGCTGACACCGGCCACCAGCTGGTGCTGCAGTGGGCCGGTGCCGAAGCGGCCCTGCACCAGTGCCTGTGCCAGCTTCCACTCGCTCTTGCCGCCGAGCTCATAGACGTTGACGGCGTAGTCGCCGTTGGTATCGTCGATGTAGTCGAAGATCTTGTTGACGTCGTTCCACGAGGTGGTGACGCCATAGCTCAGGCTGGCCTTCCAGTCGCTGTTGATCTGCCAGTTCAGCGCGGTGGACAGCAGGCTGGAGCGGGTGTCGTAGTAGGTGCCGGGCACGCTGTTGTCGACATCGCCGGCGATCGGCCGCGGCAGTGAGGTCAGGCCACGGAAGTAGTACTGCGGTGATTCCTCGCGCAGGTCGCGCGACTGGAACACGCCGTCGAAGGTCCAGGTGAGCGCATCGCTCAGGCGCGCGTCCAGCGACAGTGCACCGACCTTGCGATCGACATGGCCACCGTTGAAGGTTTCGCCCTTTTCCTGGTATGCGTTGAAGCGGTAGCCGAACATCTGCTCGTTGCCGAAGCGGCCGCCGACGTCGATGCCTCCGCTGACGATGCCCTGCTCGCGCCAGCCGAGCTGGGCGGAGAAGGTCGGTACGTCGGTCGGTTTCCTGGTGATGTAGTTGACGATGCCGCCCGGCGCGCCGAAGCCGTACAGGAAACCTCCCGGACCCTTCAGCAGGTCGACCTGTTCCATCACTTCCAGCGGCCATTCGGTGCCCCAGGACGAGACCTGCAGACCGTTGACCCGGTAGCTGTCGAAATTCAGGTCGATGCCACGGTTGCGGATCGGCGAGCTCCAGCCACTGGCATAGGCGCTGACCTGGGTGGTGACCGAGGGGTCGAGCAGGAAGGCTTCGCCCAGCGACACGACCTGGCGCTGTTCGATCTGCTCACGGCCGACGGCGGTGATCGCGAACGGGGTATCACGCAGGGCGCGATCGCCGAGGGCGCCAGCCTCGGTGTGGGTACGCTCGGCGATGACCTTGACCGCGTCCAGATCGGTGGCGCTGCGGGATCCGGCCGGGGCTTCGGCGTAGGCCGTGCAGGCGGCGGACAGCGCGACGGCCAGTACGGCCAGGCGGGGGGAGCGAATCGGCAACATCGATGGAGATCCTCGGCGGGCGGCCACGGGCCATCCGCCCATGCAGGGGGGAAAGGTCGGTGGCTGGGATCACGCAGGCGTGCCGGGGACGGCAGCGGGGCGCCGCAAGGGGGCGCAGGACCATGGCTGGATGAGAATTGTTCTCTTTTCGTTACGGCGCGTCAAATGCCATCGGCGTGCGGACCAACGGTCCGCACCCACCAAGGTAGGTGTTGCAGTAGATCCACGCCATGCGTGGATGGGCCTTGCTACGCCCGCTGTGCGCGCCTGAGCAGCTTCGCTTCACGCCTGCGCGCGCGCCGCGCCTTCCAGCGCTCGGCCAGGCACGAGAAGATCACGTACAGCGCCGGCGTGCTGAGCAGGGTCAGGCTCTGCGAGAACAGCAGGCCGCCGATCATCGCGATGCCCAGCGGGCGACGCAGCTCTGAACCTTCGCCCAGGCCGATCGCCAGCGGCACCGCCGCCAGGATCGCCACCATCGTGGTCATCATGATCGGGCGGAAACGCACGATGCTGGCTTCACGTGCAGCCTCGCGCGGAGTCAGCCCATGTTCGCGCTGCGCCACCAGGGCGAAGTCGATCATCATGATCGCGTTCTTCTTGACGATGCCGATCAGCAGCACCAGCGCGATCATCGAGATCACCGACAGTTCGGTATTGGTGCCGAACAACGCCAGCAACGCACCGACGCCGGCGGCCGGCAGGGTGGACAGGATCGTCACCGGGTGGATCAGGCTTTCGTACAGGATGCCCAGCACCAGGTAGACGGTGAGGATGGCTGCCAGCACCAGGATCAGCATGTCGCTGGGGTCGGAGTTGAAGCCGAAGCCGGCGTCGTCGGCCAGGCGGATGTCGCCGGGCATGCGCATACCGGCCACGGTGCTGTCGATGATGGCCTTGGCCTCGCCCATGCTGACGCCGGGGGCGAGGTTGTAGCTCAGGTCCATCGTCGTGTACTGGTTTTCATGGGTGATCTGCGAGGGCGCCAGGCCCGGCGCCTGGCGGGCCACCGCCGTGATCGGCACCATTTCGCCGTTGCGTGCGCGCACATGCACTTCGTCCAGCGCCGAAGGCGTGGCGGTCTGCGACGGCAGCGCATTGACCACCACGCTGTACTGGTTGATGTCCGAGTAGATGGTGGAGATCTGGCGCTGGCCGAAGGCGCCGTACAGCGCACCGTCGATGGCGCCGACCGAGATGCCCAGGCGCGCGGCCTTGGCCCGGTCGATCTCGATGTTCTGGCGCAGGCCAGCGTTGTCGACGTCGGTGCCGACATCACGCAGCTTCGGGTTCTTCTTCAATGCCGCCTGCAGTTTGGGCAGCCATTCCTGCAGTGCGGCCAGGTCGTTGCCCTGCAGCGAGACGCGGTACTGCGCGCCCTGGCTGTTGCCACCGCCATCGTTGCTGGGCAGGTCCTGGATCGCGCGCAGGCGCAGCTGCAGGTCCGGGTAGCGGTCGGCCTTCGCACTCAGCCGTGCCAGTGCGTGTGCGGTGGTTTCGCGGCGGCCTTCCTTGCGCGACTTCAGTTCCACGTTGAACTGCGCGCTGGAGCCCTGGCGGCCGCTGCCCAGGCGTACGCCCACGGTTTTCACTGCCGGGTCGGCCATCAGCATGTCGGTGATGCGGCGCTGGCGGCTGACCATGTCTTCGAAGGACACCGTCGCACTGGAATTGGCGCGGCCCCAGATCAGGCCGGTGTCCTGCGGCGGGAACGCGCCCTTCTTCACCGCACCGAACAGGAAGATGGTGACGCCGATCAGGATCAACGGCGTCAACGACAGCAGCAGCGCATGGCGCAGTGAAAAATCAAGGAACACGGTGTAGATGCGCAGCATCCGCTCGTGACCGGCATCGAGCCAGCGGCCGAAGCGCGACGGTGCCGCCGTGTGGTCGTGCGCGCTGAGGAAGCGGCTGCACAGCGCCGGGGTCAGCGTCAGCGAAACGATCATCGACACCACGATCGCCGCCACCAGGGTCACGGTGAATTCGCGGAAGAACGCGCCCATCATGCCGCTGGCGAACAGCAGCGGGATGAACACCGCGACCAGTGAAGCGGTGATCGAGACGATGGTGAAGCCGATTTCGCGCGCACCGGCGAAGGCCGCCTGCATCCGCGGCATGCCCTCGTCGAGGTGGCGCATGATGTTCTCGATCACCACGATCGCATCGTCGACCACGAAGCCGATCGCGATCACCAGCGCCAGCAGGCTCAGGTTGTTCAGGGTGAAGCCCATCACGTACATCACCAGCGCGGCACCGGCCAGCGACAGCGGCACGGTGACCGCTGCGATCAGCGTCGGCGCCAACCGGCGCAGGAACAGCGCCATGGTCAGCACCACCATCGCCAGGCTGATCAGCAGGGTGATCTGCACCTCATGCAGCGACGAGCGGATGGTCGGGGTGCGGTCGAAGTAGGGCGTCATCGTGGTGCCCGGCTGCAGGTAGTCGCGCAACGCGGGAATCTGCGCTTTCACCCGGTCCACGGTCTCGACGATGTTGGCGCCGGCGCGGGTGAACACATACATCACCACGGCCGGTTTGTGGTCGAACCACGCGGCCTGGTAGGCATCCTGCTGGCCGTCGTAGACGTTGGCGACGTCCTTCAGGCGGATCACCCGGCCATCGCCCTGGGTCTTGACCACCAGATCGGCGAAGTCGGCGGCGCGTGCAACCGAATCGTTGGCGATGATCGCCGTGGTGGTGTTGCCATCGCTGAGGAAGCCGGTGGGCGAGGTCACGTTGGCCGCGCGCACGGCATTGCGCAGGTCGTCGGCGGTCAGTCCCAGCGCGTTCATCAGGCGCAGGTTGACGTCCACACGCACCGCCGGCGTCGAGGCACCGGCGATATCCACCGAGGCGACGCCGCCGATCTGGCGGATGCGCTGGGCCAGCAGCGAATCGGCGACGTTGTACAGCTCATCGGCGGACTGCGTCTGCGAGGTCAGCGCGATGGCGATCACCGGATCGTCGTTCGGGTTCGCCTTCTGGTACATCGGCGAGCCCATGCCCGAGGGCAGGTCGGCCTGCGCCGAATTGATCGCGGTCTGCACGTCCAGCGCGGCCGAATCGATGTCGCGGTCGCTCTGGAAGATCATGAAGACCAGCGAGCTGCCTTCCGAGCTCGACGAACGCATGCGGTCAATGCCTGGCAGCTGGCCGAGGTGGCGCTCCAGCGGCGCGGTCACCGTGGAGGCCATGGTCGCCGCATCCGCACCGGACTGGCTGGCGTGCACGAAGATCACCGGGATCTCGATGTTCGGCAACGCCGACACGCCGAGCCGCAGGTAACAGATCACGCCGACCATGAACAAGCCGATGGCCAGCAGGGCGGTGCCGATCGGGCGGCGGATGAAGGGGCCGGACAGGTTCATCGTGCAGCCCCCCGAAGGTGCGGGGCCAGGGTCATGCCTGCGGCTCCTGCACCGTGCCATCGCGCAGCGCGCGCTGTTCACGGCGACGGGCGAGCCATTCCGAGAAGCGTTCCATGTACAGGTAGATCACCGGCGTGGTGTACAGGGTTACCAGCTGCGACAGCAGCAGGCCGCCGACGATGGCGATGCCCAGCGGCCGACGCAGTTCCGAGCCGATGCCGGTGCCCAGCGCCAGCGGCAACGCGCCAAGCATGGCGGCAGCGGTGGTCATCATGATCGGGCGGAAGCGCAGCAGGCAGGCGCGGCGGATGGCCTCGCGCGCGTTGGCGCCGGTGCGCCGCGCCTCGATGGCGAAGTCGACCATCATGATGCCGTTCTTCTTGACGATGCCGATCAGCAGCACGATGCCGACGATGCCGTCCACCGACAGGCTCAGGCCACAGACCATCAATGCCAGCAGCGCGCCGACGCCGGCCGGCGGCAGGGTCGAGATGATCGTGATCGGGTGGATGTAGCTCTCGTACAGCACGCCCAGCACGATGTAGATCACCACCAGCGAGGCCAGCAGCAGCCACACCACGTCGGTCTGGCTGCCGGTGAATTCGGCGGCCTTGCCGATGAACTGCGCATGCACGTGCGCCGGCATGTCCAGGCTGGCCTTGGTCTCTTCGATGGCCTTGACCGCATCGGACAGCGAATGACCCGCCGCGACGTTGAAGGATACCGTCACCGCAGGCAGCTGCTGCTGGTGGCTGACCAGCAGCGGCGCGCTGGAGACCTTCGCCTCGGCCAGCGCCGACAACGGGATGATGCCGCCCGCACCGACGGTGATGCCGGTGTTCTGTGCACCGATACCGGTGGCGGTCGACGAGTTGGACGAGGTGACCTGGCCGAAGCTGGTCGCGTTGGTGCCGGTGAGTGCGCCGGCGCCGTTGGAGGCGACCGCCAGCTGTTCCATCAGCGCGGTGCTGGTGCGGAACTGCGGTGCCACTTCCAGCACCACCCGGTACTGGTTGAGCTCGGTGAAGATGGTCGAGATCTGGCGCTGGCCGAAAGCATCGTAGAGGGTGTCGTCGATGGTCTGCATCGGCACGCCCAGCACGCTGGCCTTGTCGCGGTCGATGTTCAGTTCCAGTGCGCGGCCCTGGTTGGACAAGTTGTTGTCGACGTCGGCCAGTTCCGGGCGCTGGCGCAGCGCCTGGGTCAGGCGGTTGGCCTGCAGCGCGACTTGCGCGCTGTCCACGTCCGACAGCGAGTACTGGTACTCGGTGGCGGCCACGCGGGTGTCCAGGGTCACGTCCTGTACCGGCTTCAGGTACAGCGCCACGCCGGGAATACCGGCGACCGATTTCTGCAGGCGTGGCAGGATGTCTTCCAGCCCATCACGTTCGCCGCGCTCTTTCAGCACGATCGACAGCTGGCCCTGGTTGAGCGTGGGGTTCATGCTGCCGGCGCCGATGAAGGCCGATACGCCGGTGACATCCGGATCCCGGCGCAGCGCTTCGGCCACCTGCTGGGTGCGCTGCTCCATCTGCGGGAAGGCGATGTTCTGGTCGGCCTGGACCACGGCGGTGATCAGGCCGGTGTCCTGCTCGGGCAGCAGGCCCTTGGGAATCAGCACGTACAGCAGCACGGTCAGTACCAGCGCGGCTGCGGCCACGGCCAGGGTGAGCGGCTGGTGTTCCAGCACCCAGTCCAGGCTGCGCTCATACAGGCCGACGGTACGCGTCCACAGGTTCTGCTTGCCGGCCGCGGCCGCACGTTCGTGCGCGTCCTCGCCCTCGGGCAGTGCATCGGGCTTGAGCAGGTAGGCGCACATCATCGGGGTGAGCGTCAGCGAGATCAGCATCGACAGCACCACCGCGATGCTCAGCACCCAGGCGAACTCGTGGAACAGGCGGCCGGTGACGCCGGGCATCAGCAGCAGCGGCAGGAACACCGCCACCAGTGAAACCGTCAGCGACAGCACGGTGAAGCCGATCTGCCGCGCACCGATCTCGGCCGCTTCCTTGCCGCTCTTGCCTTGTTCGATGTAGCGCACGATGTTCTCGATCATCACGATCGCATCGTCGACCACGAAGCCGGTGGCCACCACCAGCGCCATCAGCGAGAGATTGTCCAGCGACATGCCGGTGAAGGCCATCACCGCGAAGGTGCCGGCCAGCGACAACGGCACCGCCACCGAGGGAATGATGGTGGCCCAGAACCGGCGCAGGAACACGAAGATCACCGCCACCACCAGGCCGATGGTCAGGATCAGGGTGAACTGCACTTCATGCACCGAGGCGCGGATGGTCTCGGTACGGTCGGAGAACACCTCCAGGTGCACGTCGGCCGGCAGCACGCCCTGCAGCTGCGGCAGCAGCGCGCGGATGCGCTCGACGGTCTGCACGATGTTGGCGCCCGGCTGCCGGCGCACTTCCAGCAGCACGGCCGGCTTGCCATCGGCCCATGCCGCCAGCTGGTCGTTCTCCACGCCATCGATCACTTCGGCCACGTCGGACAGACGCACCGGGCGGCCGTTCTTGTAGCTGATGATGGTGTCGCGGTACTCGGCGGCGCTGGCCAGCTGGTCGTTGGTGCCGATGCTGTAGGACTGGGTCTTGCCGTTCAGCGAGCCCTTCGGCGCATTGACGTTGGCCTGGGTGAGCGCGCTGCGCAGCTCTTCCAGGGTCAAGCCCATGTTGGACAGCTGCGCCGGATTGACCTGGATGCGCACGGCCGGACGCACGTTGCCGGCGATCGACACCAGGCCCACGCCCTGCACCTGCGACAGGCGCTGGGCAAGGATCGAGTCAGCGTAGTTGTTGACGTCGCGCAGCGGCCGCGTATCGGAGGTCAGCTTGAGGGTGACGATGGCCGCGTCGGCCGGGTTCACCCGGTTGTAGACCGGCTGGTACGGCAGCGACGAGGGCAGGGTGGCCTGGCGGATCGCCGCCTGCACGTCCTGTGCGGCGATGTCGATGTCGCGGTCCATCGAGAACTGCAGGATGATCGTCGACAACCCCGCCGAGGAATCGGATGTCATCAGTTCCAGCCCGGAGATCTGCCCGAACTGGCGCTCCAGCGGCGTGGTCACCAGCGAGGCCATGGTGGTGGCGTTGGCACCGGGGTACTGCGTGGTCACCACCAGGCTGGGCGCATCGATTTCCGGCAGCGCCGACACCGGCAGCTTGCGGTAACCGAGAATGCCCAGCAGCAACAAGCCCGCCATCAACAGCGAGGTGGCAATCGGGCGGCGGATGAAGATCGTCGAAAAGCCCACGGACTGATCCTTGCTGGCACTTCAATGGCAGCGCCGGCGGGATCGCCGGCGCGGGGAAGAGCAGGGGCCTGCGCTCAGCGCGGGCCACCACCGCGGCGGCCGCCGCCACTCTTCTGTTCGGCGGCCTTCAGTTCGGCCTCGGTCGGTGCGGCCGGGGTTTCGCCCGGCTTCAGCGCGGTCACCTTGCTGCCCGGCTTCAGGCGGAACTGGCCTTCGCTGACCACGCGCTCGCCGCCTTTCAGGCCTTCGGCGATCTGCACCTGGCTGTCGCCCACTTCCACGCCACTGCGCACGGTCTGCATCTTCACCGTGTTGTCGCCCTGCACGACGTACACGTACTCGCCATCCGGGCCACGCAGCACTGCCTGGGTCGGGATCACCACGCCGCCGCCGATGGTGCGCAGCTGCATGCGCACATTGACGAACTGGCCCGGCCACAGGCCGTTGTCGGTGTTGTCGAACACCGCGCGTGCCTTGAAGGTGCCGCTGTCGGCGCTGATCAGGTTGTCGACCACGTCCAGCTTGCCGTCGCCGCTGAGCACGTGCGAATCGGCGCGGTCCAGCGCTGCGACCGGCACGCTGCCGGCGGCCTGCGCCTGGCGCACGTCGCCGAGCTGGCGTTCGGGCAGGTTGAACAGCACGTGGATCGGATGGATCTGGGTCAGGGTGACCAGTGCGGTACCGGCGTTGACCACGTTGCCGGCGTCGACCGCGCGGATGCCGGCGATACCCGTGATAGGCGCGGTGACCTTGGTGTACTGCAGCTGCACCTGCGCCGAACGCATGCTGGCTTCATTGGCTGCCACTGCGCTTTCGTACTGTGCCACCTGGTTTCGTTGTGTATCCAGATCGGTCTTGGCCACGAACTGGCGGTACTCCGGCGCGTTCGAGCGCTGGTAGTTCGAGCGCGCAGTGGCCAGCAGGGCTTCGTTCTGGCGCTTGGATGCAACGGCCTGGTCATAGCTGGCCTGGGCGGTGCGCGGGTCGATCACCGCCAGCACGTCGCCCTTCTTCACTTCCTGGCCTTCGCGGAAATTGAGGCTCATCAGCTGGCCACCCACCTGCGGGCTGACCGTCACGGTGTTCATCGCGGTCACCGTGCCCAGTGCGCTGGCATACACCGGCACGTCCTGGCGCGCGGCATCGACCACGGTCACCGGCACCGGGCCGGCATCGGGATCTTCACCCCCCTGGCCGGCGCCTGCCTGCTGCCCGGCAGCCTTGTCCTTGCCGCCACCAAGTACGCGCAGGCCGACCACGGCCAGCACCAGTACCGCCACGACCAGCAGCACGATCTTCCAAACACGTGACATTCAAGACTCCAAGAGGGCTGGACGGGGTGGCACCCCGGGTGGCAATGCGCAAAGCATACCTGTGGCCCACCGGGTTTCCTGCATGACGGATGGGACGGGCGCTCAGACAGATGGACGACGCTGGAGGTTCCCGTAACGGCAAGGTTGCCCTACATTCAGGTGCAGACCCCTTCCGTGGAGATCGAGATGCGCCGTTCGTTGCTGCTGTCCGCCCTGCTGCTGGCCCTGCCGGCCCTTGTCCACGCCGAGGACGCGCAGCGCCCGGAAGTGACCGCTGCCGCGCAGCGCCTGCAAGCCAAGGTGGTTGAATGGCGGCGCGATTTCCACCAGCACCCGGAACTGTCCAACCGCGAGGAACGCACCTCCGCCGAAGTTGCCAAGCGCCTGCGCGCGATGGGCCTGAAGCCGAAGACCGGCATCGCCCACCATGGCGTGGTGGCGATCATCGAAGGCGGCAAGCCGGGGCCGAAGATCGCCCTGCGCGCGGACATGGACGCACTGCCGGTGACCGAGCAGACCGGCCTGCCGTTCGCCTCCAAGGCCACCGCGCAGTACCGCGGGCAGACCGTAGGCGTGATGCACGCCTGTGGCCATGACGCGCACACCGCCACCCTGCTGGGCGTGGCCGAAGCGCTGGTGGCGATGAAGAAGGACCTGCCGGGCCAGGTGATGCTGATCTTCCAGCCGTCCGAAGAAGGTGCACCGCCGCCGGAAGAGGGCGGGGCGGCGCTGATGCTGAAGGAAGGCCTGTTTGCCGACTTCAAGCCCGAGGCGGTGTTCGGCCTGCATGTGTTCTCCAGCGTGCAGGCAGGGCAGATCGCGGTGCGCGGGGGGCCGCTGATGGCCGCGTCCGATCGTTTCGGCATCAAGGTGATCGGCCGACAGACCCATGGCTCGGCACCGTGGAACGGCGTCGACCCGATTGTTGCCACCGCCGACCTGATCGGTACCGCACAGACCATCGTCAGCCGCCGCGCCAATCTGTCCAAGCAGCCGGCGGTGCTGACCTTCGGCGCGATCAACGGCGGCATCCGCTACAACATCATTCCCGATGAAGTGGAAATGGTTGGCACCATCCGCACCTTTGACGAAGGCATGCGCCAGCAGATCTTCGCCGACCTGCGCAACGTGGCCGACCACACCGCCGCCGCGCATGGGGCCAAGGCGGTGACCGACATCTACGAATCGGAAGGCAACCCGGCCACGGTGAACGACCCGGCGCTGACCGCAAAGATGCTGCCGAGCCTGCAGGCGGTGGTGGGCAAGGACAACGTGTACGAGCCGCCGCTGCAGATGGGCGCGGAGGATTTTTCGCTGTACGCCAAGGAAGTGCCGGGCATGTTCTTCTTCGTCGGTTCCACCAGCGTAGGCATCGACCCGGCGACGGCGCCGGCCAACCATTCGCCGAAGTTCCTGCTGGATGAGAAGGCGCTGGATGTCGGATTCCGCGCGCTGCTGCAGGTGAGCCTGGATTATCTGCATGGTGCCGGCACCCCGGCGGGTTGAGGGTTTCGGGCAGGGCTGCGCCCTGCACCCGCCGAAGCGGTAGTGCCGGCCGCTGGCCGGCAACCTCAACAGCAACGGCAAAAGATGGCTATCTGTGGGATGGCGGGGTGGGTCCGGTGGCAGGGGACGGCGCAAGTACGTCCCTGTAGCCTCGGTCGCGCCATCCATGGCGCTCACGCCCCTGCCACCGGACCCACCCCGCCTTCGACAGCTTCCCGCGGCTGTCGGAACGACATCCTGCTTTGGTAGGTGTCGACCTTGGTCGACACGGCGGACATCATGAACGTCTGAAGCATCGGTTTTTGATTTTGATTCTTTCCTGATCTTTCCCGTGGTGGCGCGGGAAATTGGCCGTGGCCGGGAGGGTGGGTTGGCTGGGGGCGTAAGCGCCATGGATGGCGCGCCCGAGCCTACAAGGACGTATTCACGGC